>CAJXPC010000087.1 GCA_913057845.1 uncultured Pseudomonadota bacterium | reverse complement strand
ATCTACACCTCTCTATTCGTCGGCAGCGTCAGATGTGTATAAGAGACAGACCTATGGCATTGGAGTACACCAATTTACCTTGTCGTGCCACACGGATAACGACTCCAGGTAGACTTTTAGCTTTAATACGACTTTCAAACGCATGCGTTATTCTTTTTAGTCGCTCTGAAGATACTCCCACGCTCTCTGGTTGTGCTGCGGGTAGTGGGTTTGAGTGGCTCGTGTTTACAACACTGAAAGCTAAAAACATTAATGAAAAGTATTGTGCTATTTTCGTTATGGTCATTCTCGCTCCAGAATTAAGTGGCTTGTTTTAATGAGTAGTCGCTTGTTCTAGTTTAATTTTAAAAATCGCATGGTGCTATTGATTTAAAAAAGATATTTGTATTGGATGTGGAATGACGTAGACTCCACCGCCTTCCACTGATACATTTTTTTGAAAGTTACCTTTGCTTCGTCTTGCAGCTGATTTGAAACCTACGCACCGAGCAATACTATTCATGATGGGTATGGTTTTTTTATTCGCCATGCTTGAGACAACGGCAAAGTCTTTGAGTCAATCGTATCCGGTGCCTCTTATCGTTTGGTTTCGGTATGTCACACACTTCGTCTTGATGCTATTGCTTCTAGGGCCCAGATATGGGTCTCGGTTGATTAAAACAGATAATCCTAAGGCGCAGATTTTAAGGGCGATGCTTTTAATGGGGTCAACGCTACTCTACTTTACGGCATTAAGCGTTTTACCTTTGGCTACGGCAAAATCGATCGGTTTTATTTCCCCATTAATGGTGACGATGTTTGCTTTTTGGATATTGAAAGAACAGGTCTCTAGGCCTAGATGGGTGGCAGTGTTAGTTGGATTCGTTGGGGTGTTATTAGTAATTAATCCCACAAAAAGCTTCGATTGGTATTTTGTGCTCCCTCTGCTATCCGCAATTTTTTACAGTATGTATCAAATCATGACGCGTCACTTCAGCAATCGAGAACATCCAGTTGCGACACTCTTCTACACGGGCTTGGTTGGATCACTGTTACTTAGTCTGGTGGTCCCTGTGTTTTGGGTTACTCCGCAGTTTGCCGACCTCCCAAAGTTTCTTTTTTTAGGATTCGCTGGAGCAGTCGGACACTTCATGCTGATTAAAGCGATGGAATTAGAAGATGCTTCATTTTTATCCCCGCTCGGGTACGTACAACTTGTTTGGGTAACCCTTTTTGGTTATGTGGCATTCAACCACGTCCCAAGCACAATGGGGTTTGTCGGAATGGTTGTTATCGTGGGCGCTGGGTTATATGTCGCGTTGGGGCAAAAACCCCGTCACGCTGAACTGACCACTATTGCTAACGAATAATTAGCGATAATTACGCTATCGCTGCAGTCACACGAATTTCTACTTTGTAATCAGGCGTGGCCAGCTTGGATTCAACGCAGGCCCTGGCTGGGGTATGCCCTTTAGGGACCCACATATCCCAGATAACATTCATATCTGCAAAGTCTTTCATGTCGGCTAACCATATGGTGACTGATAGTATCTTGGTTTTATCCGAACCATTTGAGATGAGGTAACCGTCAATGGTGTCGAGGATTTGTCCGGTTTGTCCTTGAATGTCGGTATTGGGGTCTCCAGCCACGATACCTGCTGTGTAGATTATGTTGCCATGTATTACGGCTTGGGACATTCGGTCATTAGAGTCAATTCTCGTGATGCTCATAAGTAATCCTTAGTAGTTTTAATATTTGTTGATTTTAGTTTGAGCCAGGGATTGCTGCACGAGATATTTTCATGGTGACCATTTCCTCGGCAACGGTTGGGTGGATCGCGACGGTATCGTCGAAGTCTTTTTTAGTCGCCCCCATTCGAATAGCAACGGCAAAACCTTGCATCATTTCATCCATCCCAAGCCCAATCCCATGACAGCCGACCACTTTTTCTTCTGGTCCAGTAACGACTAGTTTCATGAGGCATTTCGCCCCATTAGGGTTGAAGGCAAAGTGCATCGGTTTGAAACTGCTTTCATAGACTTTGACATTGTGTGCCCCGAATTTTGTGACTGCCTCGTGTTCGGTAATCCCGACGGTTCCTATCGGAGGATGGCTAAAAATAACTGTTGGAATGTTTTCGTAGTTTAAATGTCGATCTTCTTGCCCATTAAATAATCTATCAGCGAGGCGCCTACCTGCCGCAATAGCAACGGGCGTTAACTCGTGGTGCCCTGTGATGTCACCCACGGCAAAGATTCCAGGAACATTTGTTTCTTGATATTTGTTGACGGTGACATGACCAGATTTTGTCGTTTTCACGCCAACGTTATCTAGGTTTAGGGTCTCGGTGTTGGGTGTTCGACCGGTTGCCCAAATGACTTGATCGAATCCAGAGTATTCATCTCCGTTATTTGACTTCAATAGAAGAGTCTTATTGTCTTCTATGATTTCCTTAAATTCAGTGTTTTTAATGATTTGAATTCCGTCTCTCTCCATTTCGCTCATCAGTACTGATCGAATGGAGTGATCGAAGTGTCGTAAAACTTCAGTTTTTCGTAAAAATAAGGATACGTGTGAACCAAGCGCATTCAATAACCCGGAGAATTCTACAGCGATGTAGCCAGCACCGATGACGGCAACTTTTTTGGGTTGCTGTTCGAGCTCAAAAAAGCCGTCTGAGGTAATGCCCAGCTGCGCGCCCGGAATCGCCGGGACCAAAGGATAACCTCCTGTGGCGACCAGTATGCGGGTGCTTTGATAGGTGTTGTCGCCAACACGCACGGTATTGTGCGACTCAAAAACAGCGTCGCCTTTTATAACTTCGACGTTATTATCATCTAGACCACGCTCGTAGCCGGCATTGAGTCTTTGGATGTAGCTGTCTCGTTGTGCTTTGAGTTTGGACCAATGAAACTCCCCAAGATGCGTGTCAAAACCATAATTTTTTGCTTCTTTTACTGCCTCATGAAGACTCGCGGCAGTCCACATTATCTTCTTGGGAACGCAGCCGACGTTAACACAAGTGCCACCCATTCGACCTTTCTCGATCAGTGCTACTCGAGCACCATAAGATCCCGCGCGATTGGCTGTCGCGACTCCGCCGCTACCGCCCCCAATTACAATCAGATCATACTGAGACATGCTACTCTTTACTCCATAATGTTGATTACTGCCCGCTAGTCTATACGATTAAATGTATTTTATTGTGAATTGTAGTTAACAAGTTAAGTCAGTCGTGTACTCATTCTTGCGGGCCTTAATAGTGGAATAAAAGGGATAATATGCAGCCAGTTTTACTGTTTGATGTTAATGAATCATTACTGGATCTCAAAACGCTTGAGCCACATTTTAAAACGCATTTCGGAGATCAAATCATGGTGAGCGAATGGTTTGATCAGGTAATACAAACTGCTATGTTATCCGTGATTCTTGGATGGTCTCGCAATTTTTCGGAAGTCGGTCGCTCTGCTTTGGAAATGGTTGTGGAGCGCCACGATCTCTCACTATCAGAAAGTATGTTGAGTGATATTGTTGATGGAATGAGGAAGTTGCCACCACATGACGATGTCATTCCTGCACTCAAGAAACTTAAATCATTAAATTTTCGTATGGCTGCGTTGACCAACTCGCCGGTTGCTGTCGCTCAGGAGCAATTGGCGCACGCAGGATTAATTGACTTTTTCGAAACGGTTATTTCGGTAGAGGAAGTTAAGACGCTTAAGCCTGACCCAAAAGTCTATCGTTATGCGACTGAGAAAATGAAGGTTGATCCACAAAATGCCTATCTAATTGCTGCGCATGCATGGGATGTTGCAGGCGCAATGGCGATTGGTTGTAAGGGGGCATTAATCAAGCGGTTTGGTATTGCCTCCAACCCAATTGCGCCGATACCGACGATTAAAGCCGATAGTCTAACTTCGGTTGCCGATCTTATTTGTGACACTTGTTGGTATAACGCGGACTAGAGAGGGTAGATGTGATTAAGTTATTTTATTGGCCAACTCCGAACGGACATAAAATTACGATGTTTTTAGAGGCGGCTGGTTTAGCGTATGAAATTGTTCCTATTAACATCAGTCGTGGGGAGCAGTTTGAGGAGTCGTTCTTAAAAATCGCCCCCAATAATCGTATGCCAGCGATTGTTGATGAAGAGCCGGTTGACGGAGGGAATCCCATTACTGTTTTTGAGTCCGGAGCTATTTTGCAGTATTTGGCGGAAAAGACGGATCAGTTTATTCCAAATAATTTGCGTAAGAAAGTCCAAGTAATGGAGTGGTTATTCTGGCAAATGGGTGGTTTGGGTCCGATGGCAGGTCAGAATCACCATTTTGTATCTTACGCGCCAGAACCAATTCCCTATGCTATTGAGCGTTATGTTAATGAGACGGGGCGGCTATACGCGGTTTTAGATAAACAACTCAATGGGCGAGACTATATCGTGGATGACTATTCCATCGCAGATATGGCTTGTTACCCGTGGGTGGTCTTGCATGAGCGTCAGAGACAGAACCTTGATGACTTTCCATCAATACAAAAGTGGTATGAACGTGTGAGAGCTAAAGGGTCTGTGTCGAGAGCCTATGCGCGAGGAAAAGAAATCAGCCGAGGGCCAGTGGTCGATGATGAGGCAAAAAAATTCTTATTCGGTCAAGGTTCTCATACAATTCAAGGGAAGGGTTAATTCATGATTCAGCTATTTGACTTGGCGTCGAAGTATCCTGAGGTTCGGTTCTCTCCATTTTGCTGGCGTATAAAATATGCTTTAGCGCATAAAGGTCTGATCTGGGATGAAATTCCGATTTGTTTTTCGCAAACAGATCAATTGCCCGTGCCAAATGACGGCAAGGTCCCAGTATTAGTCGATGGGAGTGAGGTTGTTATTGATTCGTGGGATATCGCACTTTTTCTTGATAAAAAATATCCACAACATGCTTTATTTGATAGCGACGAGTCCCGATCTCAATCTTTGTTTGTGAAGTGCTGGACAGAGACGGTGTTGCATTCGCTGATTTCTCGCATGGGTATTTTGGATTTTTTTGGTTTACAGAAGGATGCGGATCAGAAGTATTTTCGAGAAAGTCGAGAGAGTCGCTTTGGCATTACTTTGGAAGAGTGGGGGGGTAACCCAGAAGCTGCGCGTATAGATTTTATAAAGGCGTTAGAGCCTCTGCGACAGACGCTTAGCCGACAAGCTTTCCTGGGTGGTAAGTGTCCTAATTTTTCAGACTATATTATGGTTGGTATTTTTCAGTGGTTACGGTGCGGGTCTGGATTAACCATTTTTGACAAAGCAGATGATGTTTATGCGTATCAAGAAAGACTACTGGATTTGTTTGATGGCTTAGGCCGATCTGCCCCTGAATATCCTAAGGTAAACCGCGGATAAATCAGTCCTTCAATCTATGGCGATACGTTTATATTGAATAGCCGTTATTTCTAGTTCTTCTCTTCCATTGGGTGTCTCTAGGTAGACCCGATCTCCTATGCGAGATTTCAACAATGATGTTGCGAGTGGGGAGATCCAACTGATCAACCCCTTTTTCGCGTCTGCTTCGTCAATGCCAACGATCGACACAGTTTTTTCATGAGCTTTCGATCTTCTAAAAGAAACTGTTGCACCAAAGAATACTTGCTCAGTTGCTTCTCGCTGCTCTGGGTCAATTGCTACGGCTGAATCTAATTTTTTTGTGAGGAGTCTTATTCGCTTATCAATTTCTCGCAACTTTCTTTTGCCATAGATATAGTCACCATTCTCTGATCGGTCTCCGTTGGAGGCTGCCCATGAAATGACTTTGACGAGTGCAGGACGCTCTAAGTCAATTAAACGTAAGGCCTCGTCTTTCAGTCGCTTCATTCCATCGGGTGTGATGTAGTTCTTTGTGGACATTAAATGAAATTTTCTTGATCAAAAGTAAAACGGTATCGGCTGGCATTTTCAGAAAAGCCACTGAGACTTGCATATTGGCGTCTGCCTAATCTGTCTCAGTCAGATATTGTAATAGTATAATTCTGGTTGCAAGTTAAAAAGTAAGCTTATTCTCAAATGAAATATTAATTAGGATTAAATATGACTATCAAAGTTGGTGACCACGTTCCGGACTGTACGCTGCGCGAGTTTATTAATGAGGAAACAGAAGGATGCAGTATCGGACCGAACGCATTCAAGTTGTCTGAGCTTGTGAAGGGTAAGCGCATTGCTTTATTCGCACTGCCAGGTGCTTACACACCGACCTGTTCGGCAAAGCACTTACCCGGTTACGTTGAAAAAGCAGCGGAACTTAAGCAGAAGATTGATGAAATCTGGTGCGTGTCTGTCAATGATGCCTTTGTTATGGGCGCTTGGGGACGGGAAAATAATGCGACAGGTGCTGTTCGCATGATGGCAGATGGCAGTGCTGAATTTACTAAGGCGGTAGGAATGGATCTTGATCTGAATGCTGGAGGAATGGGCGTGCGTTCTAAGCGTTACTCGATGCTGATTGATGACGGAGTGGTCAAAGCAGTTAATGTTGAAGAGGCTCCTGGCGGCATGGAAGTTAGTGATGCCGAAACTATGTTAAAGCTAGTTTAAGTCGTAAATTTAAACGACTGTATTTTCATCATGTGCTGATCGTTAGTGATTAAAATTTGACTAAAAAGCTCTTCAGGCATTCCGTGACCTGATTGGGCTGTTCAGCCATGATGGAGTGCCCGGTGCCTGGCAGGACTTTGACTAGGCTGCCAGGTAGCGCATCTCTCAAGCTTTGAGTGCGGGACGCAGGGGTCATTTTGTCCTGAGACCCTAAAAGTAAAATACTTGGGCACTTGATTTTTTGAGCTGAAGATATACCCTTATCGTACGTGTTGCATGCGACGAAATCCGCATGTAAAACGCCTGGCTGTGTTCGATTCATTAGCTTGAGGCTTATCCCTTGCATTGATAGGCCCGGGATATCATTTTTCCCTAGCTTTGCTCGTCCACTAAATGAATATTGGTTCACAAGTTGGTAGGCGACTTTGGGATTATTTTTGGCTGTCTCCAATAACTGGTCTGAAACAGGCATGGGGACGTTGATGCCCACCAGTGCGATTTGATTGGCAAGGCTGTTTGTTCTCGAAGCAAGTTCAAGGCCGATT
>CAJXPC010000086.1 GCA_913057845.1 uncultured Pseudomonadota bacterium | reverse complement strand
GAGATGTAGAGAGGTCTCGTGGGCTCGGAGATGTGTATAAGAGACAGGAAATAATTGGATCGCAGTAGTTCTGCGATTAGCTATTATTTATTCGTGTACGACGAGCGCTTTTGCGGAAGGAATCATTGTGCAGTCCGTCAAGCTGCAGCAAAACGACGCCACATTTTCTTTGGACGCCACCTTCAATATAGATCTAAGTCCGATTATTCAGGACGCTCTTCATAAAGGAATCGCGCTACCGTTTGTTCTTGATTTTAATGTCATGCGACAAAGGTGGAATATTTGGGACCAAACAGTGGTGGAGGCGTCTTTACCGTATCGGCTTTCGTATAATGTACTTACTCGTCAATATCATATACGGGATAAATTGAGGGGGCGGGACAAAAACTTTGACACATTAGAACAAGTGCTCACTGCCGCGGGAATCATTATGGATTTGGCGGTGTTTAATGCGGAGCAGCTGATGCCTGAGGTCGAGTATGAGGCCCAGGTTCGATTGAGGTTAGAGGCTGGCGCTCTTCCCAGTGCGCTACAGCTAGAAGCTTTGGAATCAGATAAGTGGGAAGTCTCGTCGCCCTGGTATCGCTGGGTTATGGATTGATGAAATTAACCCGCATCAAAAAGCTTAAAAAAACGACTCTAAGTGTGATTGTTGCGGTTTCGCTTTGTTTTGGTTTTTATCTTCTATATCTACTGTCGACACAAATCACGACAACCAGTGATGTTTTTAATGAGCTGCCTATTCTCCTCGGGGTTGGAGTGGGGCTTATCGTTGTCCTGATGATTTTAGTGGGCGCCCAAGTCTTGGTGACCATCAGGCGTTATAGAGCAGGTGTGTTTGGATCTAAGTTGACAGTGCGGTTGATACTCGTATTTGTAATGGTCTCTGTGGTTCCAGGCGCGGTTATGTATGGTATTTCGGTTCAGTTTTTAGCGGGCACCATTGAGACTTGGTTTGATATACGGGTAGACAGCGCACTCGAGGGGGGACTAAATCTTGGGCGGGCAAATCTAGAAAATGGTTTAGGAGAGCTGCAAAGAAAGGCGGACTCTATGGCAGTCAGCCTTTCATATCAAAATACCGCTACGCAAGTAGCCTCAATTGACAGTCTTAGAGATCAAGCGGCCATTAGCGAGGCGACGCTTTTAACAACGACGGGAGCTGTAGTAGCCTCTTCTAATTCTGGAGCGGACAGCATTATTCCGCTCGCCCCCACACAGTCAATGCTACGCCAAGCGCAACTCCAACAAAGTTATGCTGGCATTGAGGAGAATGGGGAAGTCGGTTTGCTCCTAAGGGTGGTCGTCCCCATCAACCATCTAGAAGAAGAAATGCAAATTTTACAGGTTACACAATTAGTGCCCGAGAGGCTTGCGCGCGACGCAGCTATGGTCCAAGTGGCTTATCGCGATTATCAGGAACTATCGTTATCACGATACGGGTTGCAGCGGCTATACACGTTAGCGCTAACTTTATCTTTAGGACTCGCACTCCTGTGTGTTGTGCTGATGGCGGTTATGTTTAGCAATCGCCTGTCTGCGCCTCTGGGCTTCCTGGCAGCCGGGACCCGAGCTGTAGCACAGGGGGACTTTAGTCAAAGGGCCCCTATAAGCCGCGGGGACGAGCTGGGGTTTTTGACGGAGTCTTTTAGCGTGATGACCGGTCAACTATCTGAGGCTAAGGAGGCAGCCGAAAAGCATGAAATAGCACTTACACAAGGTAACGCTTACTTGTCGAGTATTTTGGAGACTTTGTCTGCGGGCGTATTAACGTTTGATGAGGGTTTAAACTTGCGTGCATATAATCCCAGCGCAGAGCAAATTCTTGGCCAGTCACTGGAGGGCGCCTTGCCTTCAGGAGCGTCTAACCCAGACGGTTTAGAGGCAATGAGAGTGCTTATCCGAACTGGCTTGTCGGGTTCGGATAAATCTCAATGGGAGCGCCAGGTAGAGATCGTGGTTGAGGAAACTAAAAAAATACTTTTGGTTCGAGTTTCGACGTTGAGCGGCGGCGAGTTTCCAGGGTTTGTAGTGGTTTTTGATGATGTGACCCATCTGCTTCAGGCGCAACGATTAGCTCTCTGGGGAGAGGTGGCCGAAAGGCTTGCTCACGAGATAAAAAACCCGCTTACTCCGATACAGCTGTCAGCTGAGCGCTTATCGCGCCGACTAGGACCTAAACTGGAAGAACACGATGCCACGATGCTTGAGCGGTCCGTCAAAACGATAGTTGATCAGGTCGCCGCTCTAAAAGGAATGGTAAATGCATTTAATGAATACTCTAGAAACCCAGATCGTAAATCAGAGTTGATCGATGTGAATGGTTTGGTATTGGATGTTATTGGACTGTATCAGGCAACTGCAGCGCCTATTGAAACGAACCTTGCTTCTGATGAGATATTTCTGTGGGGAGACACAGGAAAGCTTAGGCAGGTGCTTCATAACTTAATTCAGAATGCAGAGCAAGCCGTCTCTGAGCGTGCGGCACCAGAGATCTTGATTGAGACCACCGTCACATCAGACACGACTCAGATAAGGGTGCGCGATAATGGGCCTGGATTTTCCGATGAAGTGCTTAGCCGAGCGTTCGATCCTTATTACACAACTAAGGCGAAGGGCACCGGCCTTGGTCTGGCTATAGTGAGAAAAATTGTTGAAGAACATGATGGAGCTGTAGCGATCCGGAATGAGGAACCTGGAGCGGTGATTGAAATAACCATGCCGCTATCACACACAATTGTAAATCCCAAACATTTAAAAAAAACGGTTTAACAATGAGCAAAATTCTTGTAGTCGATGATGAAATCGGGATCCGTGAATTGCTTTCAGAGATTCTTCGGGAAGAGGGTCACCAGGTTGATGTTGCTGAAAATGCAGCAAAAGCAAGAGATCTGTTTATGAAGGCTCGACCTGAGCTTGTCTTGTTAGACATTTGGATGCCGGATGTGGATGGGGTAAGTTTGCTGAAGGAGTGGGCGTCATCAGGCCTTATGACAATGCCGATTGTAATGATGTCCGGGCATGGCACAATTGATACCGCTGTAGAGGCGACTCGGATAGGAGCTTACTCATTCCTAGAAAAACCTATCGCATTACAAAAACTACTGTCGACGGTTTCAGCGGCTCTTAGGGATCAATCTCGAGACAGCGCCCGCGAACCCGTTTACGTTACACTGGGAAAAACGGAAGCGGCGCTTCATCTTAAACGAAAGTGTGAGGCGCTGATAAAAATGGCTGGACCAGTTTTGTTTTTAGAGGCGCCTGGTTCAGGCGCAGACCAATGTGCGAGTTTATTAAAAAAAACGAATAAACCTTGGGTTGTTATTTCAAGCTCTCAAGAGTACGAAGCAAAGGGAGAGCAATTAGTTGAGATGAGTCGAGGGGGCGTCGTATTTTTTCAGGAGATCGGACGGTTGGAAAAGCCCCAACAGGCAGATTTGATTTCCAGCTGGGGGACCCTACAAGAGGCTGGAACGAGGGTAATAGCCTCTTCGACGGCTAAATTAGGCTCACTTGTGGCGCAAGAGCAATTTGATATTAGGCTCTATGAGTTGATCTGCGAAACGATGGTAGATGTGCCTCCACTGAAAGATCGCATTGATGATGTTATTGAAATTGCAAAATCGGTTCTTTTTCAGAAATACCCCGCCAAATCTTTTTCGGTTGCTGCGCTAAATAAGCTTCGATCTTTTGACTGGCCGGCTAATTTGAGCCAGCTGTGTGCTGTTGTGCTGTCCAGCGCTCAATTCTCGGTCGGAGACGAAATTGGCGCCAATGACGTGACGGCAGTATTAGAAAACTCTGCTCGAGATACTATGATAGAGACATCGTCTTTTGACTTTGACACAGATTATCGTTCGGCGCGTGAGATATTTGATAAGCAATATCTGGAATATCACCTCGCGAAAGAGGGGGGGAACATGTCTCGGGTAGCTACCCAGGCGGGCATTGAAAGAACCCATCTTTACCGAAAGCTGAAGCAATTAGGAATCAAAACATCCCGCAAAAATGATGCTATGAATTGAAGGTGATTTTTTTAATTCATGGCGCTTACAAGACGCTGTGTGGTCGTTACGATAAAATAACGCCTTTATTCTGCACGGCACAGAGCGATTATTTGGTGCCGATGGAACTTCCCTTAATTGATATGTAAAAGTTGCTAAAACGATGCCAAAAAATATAGAGTATGCAGATGCGATCCGAGTCTTATCCATGGATGCGGTTCAAAAAGCCAATTCAGGACATCCTGGAATGCCAATGGGGATGGCGGATATTGCAGCGGTCCTCTGGCAAAAACATCTAAAACACAATCCGGCTAATCCAAAATGGGCGAATCGAGATCGTTTTGTCGTATCCAATGGGCATGGCTCTATGTTGCTGTACTCTCTGCTTCATTTGACGGGTTACGATTTAGGTATTGGGGATCTTAAAAGTTTTAGACAACTGCATTCAAGAACCCCCGGACACCCGGAATATGGTTTGACCCCAGGGGTCGAAACCACGACGGGGCCGCTGGGGCAAGGTGTTGCCAATGCTGTAGGTATGGCAATAGCAGAAAAAGTATTAGCGACGGACTTCAATCGGCCGGGACATGAGATTGTCGATCACTTTACTTATGTTTTTCTTGGGGACGGGTGTTTAATGGAAGGACTCTCCCATGAAGTTTGTTCTTTGGCAGGCACACTAGGTTTAAATAAGCTAATTGTTTTTTATGACGACAACGGCATTTCTATTGATTCAGAAAAAGGCGAAATAAGCAGTTGGTTTTCAGACGATACGCCTAAGCGGTTTGAGGCTTATGGCTGGAGCGTGATTAAAGACGTTGATGGTCATGACTTAGACCAAATCGATGCGGCGATCATAAAAGCTAAAGACAACAGCGAGCAACCAACACTTATATGTTGCAAGACGACCATCGGAAAGGGTTCGCCAAAAAAACAAAATACAGGTGCCGCTCATGGAGCTCCTTTGGGAGAAGATGAGGTGCTCGCAACAAGGCAGGCCTTAGGTTGGCCTCATCCTCCATTCGAAATACCGCAAGAGGTTTATGCGGCATGGAATGCCCAAGCTGGTGGCCGAGCGTACGAGGACGAGTGGCGGCAACGGCAGGTCGGATACCAAGCCGAATTTCCAGATCTTTGTAAAGAGCTCGAGAGACGCCTTTCCGGACAGGCGCCAGAGGGTTGGGCAAAAAAATTAGACGAAGAAGTTGGGGCTTGGAATGATAAGGCAGAGAAATTGGCCACCCGCAAGGCATCACAAAATGCGTTGGAATTTATGGGCCCTATTTTGCATGAATTAATTGGCGGATCTGCCGATTTAGCTGCTTCTAACTTGACGATGTGGTCAGGATCAAGGCCTCTGAGCCAGGAGAGCTCAGGCAATTATTTGTTTTATGGGGTTCGAGAGTTTGGGATGGCCGCCATCATGAACGGACTTGCGCTTCATGGCGGCTTTATTCCTTATGGCGCAACGTTCTTAGTGTTTTCTGATTATTGTCGTAATGCATTGCGCGTGGCAGCATTAATGAAGCTCAGATCATTATTCGTCTTCACGCATGACTCGATTGGCTTGGGTGAAGATGGTCCAACCCACCAGCCTGTCGAGCACGCAGCCAGTTTGCGCTCAATACCTAATTTAGACGTATGGAGGCCGTGTGATGCCGTGGAAACTTTAGTGGCATGGGGCGCTATGCTGGACCGCGTTGATGGGCCAAGCTGCTTACTTGCGACGAGACAGGGCGTGCCGCACCAAGAGAAAACAAACGAACAAATTAAAAATATTTCCAAGGGCGCTTACGTATTGCGTAATTTAGAACATCCTGAAGCAATAATTTTGGCGACTGGATCTGAGGTGTCGCTTGCGGTGGATGCTCAAAAAATATTAAAGAACGAAGGAATTGCAACCCGTGTTGTGTCGATGCCTTCTACCAATGTTTTTGATAGGCAGGATGCTGGATATCGCGAGCATGTTTTGCCAACAGCGTTGCCTAAAGTAGCGGTTGAGGCGGGCGTTACAGATTTTTGGCGTAAATATGTAGGCACTAATGGAGCCGTTGTCGGGATAGATACCTTTGGCGAATCAGCGCCTGCGGAGGCCTTATACGAACATTTTGGCATCACCGTTCAAGCAATTGTGAGCGCTGTTAAGTCGATTAAAAATTAGACGCTAAGCTTAACCTTGAAGTTTGGCGCGCAAGTTTATAAATGATTATTGAGGAAGGGAGTTAACAGATGACGATACGTGTCGCGATTAATGGTTATGGTCGCATTGGAAGAAATATTCTTAGGGCTCATTATGAGGGCGGTAAGAAACATGATATTGAGATTGTCGCGATTAATGATCTTGGTGACGCGGCAACCAATGCGCATTTGACTCAATATGACACGGCTCACGGCCGATTCCCTGGCGAAGTGTCTATTGATGGAGATAGCCTTGTAGTTAATGGAGATAAAATTAAAGTTGTTGCCGAACGTAATCCTAGCGCTTTGCCCTGGCGCGAGCTAAAAATCGATGTTGTTTTGGAGTGCACAGGTTTTTTTGCCTCAAAAGAAAAATCGAGCGCACATATTCAGGCGGGGGCTAAGAAAGTAGTTATCTCTGCACCTGGCGGTAAAGATGTTGACGCTACTATTGTTTATGGTGTGAACCATGAAGTGCTCACCTCTAGAGCAGAGGTGATATCGAATGCCTCTTGTACCACCAATTGTCTTGCTCCAGTTGTGAAGGTGCTTAACGATGCAATAGGTGTTGTTAACGGGTTGATGACGACTATTCACTCCTATACGAATGATCAGGTGTTGACGGATGTGTATCACGAGGATTTGCGTCGGGCGCGCTCCGCAACCATGTCAATGATACCAACAAAAACAGGGGCGGCAGCGGCAGTTGGTTTGGTTCTGCCTGAGCTTAATGGTAAGTTGGATGGCTTCGCGATGCGCGTGCCAACGATTAATGTCTCGCTTGTTGATTTATCCTTTATTGCTAAACGGGCGACAACGGTAGAAGAGGTTAATCAAAAAATTAAAGATGCCTCAGAAGGTAAATTAAAAGGAATTTTGGAGTATAGCGACGGTCCGTTGGTGTCTATAGATTTTAACCATAATCCAGCGTCTGTCTCTTATACACATCTCCGAGCCCACGAGACCTCTCTACATCTC
>CAJXPC010000085.1 GCA_913057845.1 uncultured Pseudomonadota bacterium | reverse complement strand
CGAGATGTAGAGAGGTCTCGTGGGCTCGGAGATGTGTATAAGAGACAGATAGATAATCTTAGGATTAATTTTTTTAATGGACTCGTAATCAAGCCCTAACCGTGCCATCACACCAGGACGGAACTGTTCTACTACGATATCAGCTTCCTGAATTAATGGGGTTAATTTAGCCCGCTCCCGCTCATTCTTTAAGTCAACTGCAACACTTTTTTTTCCACGATTTAACAATGAAAAATTGACACTGCTGTCGCCCCATTTCGGCGGATAATATCTCATATCCTCACCGCTATCGGGTCGTTCAATTTTAACTACTTCCGCACCGGCCTCAGCGAGGAATAAGGTCGCCATGGGGCCAGGAAGTAACGTTGAGAAATCCAAAACTTTTAAACCTCTGAGGGGTCCGGGCATACTCACTCTCTTTCGAGTTCAGTTAATGCAAACAATCACGATACAGATTTCAACAGAGTTGGTCATTATCCCAACTCATGGACCCGATCAATGACGTCAGTCGAGACGAGTCACCTTTAAGGGAATGTGATTTTCAGGATCTAATCCAGGCTCGTCCATAGGGTCTTGCTCTGTGATTGGCCGAAGACTAAGCCCTAAGATACCTCGAACGTAATTAGGTAATCCGAACACACCCTGGTGAGTATCACCATTGTAGTATTGGAGATGGCTAATTTTACGCGTCTTAAGACGTTCTTCTATATTTTCCGAATTGAATGCAAGCGGATCAGTTTTGTCTGAAGCCGTTGCCATACCCCAAATCGTTCCATATAAAGGCACGTAGACCAGATAGGGGCGCACGACCCCAAATACGGTTTTCAACGAGCTGTAGACTCTATGGAAGACATTTGGACGCGTCACAGGCGACCCCAAATGCATCGACAAAACACCTTCAGGACCCAAGATACGACGACAATGCTGCAGGAAATCAACACGATATAGCGCTTCGGCAGGGCCAAAGGGATCAGTCAGGTCGAGCATCATAAGATCAAACTGGTCTTGACACTCTTCCACATACTTCTTGCCATCAGCAATTACGACTTTCAACCGAGGATCATCAAACGCACCTCGGTGTACATCAGGAAGGTGCTCTTTGCAGAAATCGACCACGACGGCATCAATTTCCACCATCACAACTTCTTCAATAGAGGGATACTTTAAATATTCTTCTGCCGCACCACCGTCACCACCACCAATAATTAATGCACGCTTAGGAGCATAGTGGGAGATTCCAGCCGGATGAATCATGTTTTCATGATAAAAAAACTCATCCTTGTCCGACGTCATGAAATAGTCGTCGATACGCAGGGTCCGTCCAAAGTCAGTCTCTAAAACCTCAATATCTTGGAAGGGAGATTTGGCGTGTGCAAGTCGTTCTTTCGACCTGACCCAAAACCCCATTCCATCATTAAGACTTTCTAGAAAATACTCTTCCTTGCTTTTTTCCGCCATCAGACTATTTCAATCCACCCAGTTACACTTTAAAGTCTTTCGACTGCGTGTGATTTCTCGAAGTCAGGCTTAAAGGTGTCTATCAATGATTGATAGAGCTGTCTTGCCCTAGGTCGGTTATCTTGAGAATAACTGCAAACATATACGTCAACAGTCACATAGTTTTTTTCTGGCCAGGTATGCAAAGACACGTGTGACTCAGCAAGTACAACCATACCGGTCACGCCACCCTCACCATCAAACTGGTGAAAAAATTCACCCACAGTGGACAGTCCGGCATCTTTGACCAATTTGAGGCAATGCTCTCTCAGCAAGTCAGCATCCACCATAAATTCTTCGCTACATTTAACGTCATACAAATCCCCCATGACATGTAGTCCCGGAGTTTCTTTAACCTTATGTAGCGAAGCCCTCGAAGACGACTCTTCAACTGAAGAACCGCCAACCAGATGGAGACCTAAATCGTCCCCGTTTTTATGAAGCGTTTCTGTCTCCGTTGCGACCGGACGAACCTTCTTCAATTTGAGATTACGCATATCACAATCTCCCTCCGTAATGCGAGGCTATGCCCCACCGTTGCGTCGAGGACGCGTACCCAAACCGCGATTCCCGCCCAAAGTTCACGTGGCAGCAATTCCCACTGAGTTCTTCGAACGACCCAGCGACCAGACAAAAAATTAAATTACCGACTGGTCGAAATACTTGAAGGCCGCACTATACGTTTTCGACAGAGTAATTCAAGTATTTTTTACGAAAAATACCGATCACAAGTCGTCAAGGAATCACGAATAGAAACATTTATTGGGTGCCGCAACTCAAAAATCAGGACCAATATTAAAGCAGAAAAAAATAACCATCTGATTTCATTGGTTTTTTTAATCTTAAATACTACAATGTCCCGTTATAAACCCCACCGTCAATGAGAAAGTTGTGCCCCGTGATATATGAGGCCTGCGCACTACAGATGTAAGCACACAATTGCCCGAACTCTTTAGGCTGCCCAAACCGGCCCGCCGGGATTGCATTGAGTCTCGATTGAGCAACCTCCTCAATTGTCGTATTGCTCTGTTTTGCCATTGCCGCCATGCGACCATTCATCGTCTCAGTAGCAAACGCTCCAGGTAGAATATTGTTAATGGTCACATTGTGCATGGGTGTTTGCCGAGAAAGACCGGCAATAAAACCAGTTAAACCCGCTCTCGCACCATTCGACAAGCCCAAGATTGGGATAGGCGCTTTCACAGCTGCTGACGTAATATTGACGATCCGTCCAAACTTTCGATCAATCATTCCATCCAAAACTGACTTGATGAGATCAATCGGTGTCAACATGTTCGCGTGGAGCGCCTTTTCCCAATCAGTAAGCGTGAAACTCCTAAAATCTCCAGCTGGAGGTCCACCCGCGTTGTTGACCAAAATATCAAGCTGAGGGCAAGCGTTCATAGTCAGCTCTCGACCCTCTTGCGTCGTAATATCGGCAACCACCGTTTTAACCTCTACCGTAGTCCGCGATCGTATATGTTCCGCCGTTTCTGCCAGCGCCTCTGCACCGCGCGCAACAATAATAATATTGACCCCTTCCTCCGCTAAGGACTCCGCACACGCACGCCCTAACCCTTTACTTCCTGCACACACTAATCCCCATTTACCTTTCAGTCCGAAATCCATAAACCCTCCATTTTCTACCGTGAACTCTTATTTTTCTATTGAGCCACTATTATAATCACCTTCAGTGTGGCTACTCTAAAACACAGGTTATAATCAAAACGGATTAATAACATGGTTTGACTGATGAAAATTTGGGTTATCAATTTATTACTTGCTATTGCACTTGTCACTGGTGGGTGCGCAACCGGCCCTAACGGCCATGATCCACTCGAGCCGATGAACCGCAAGATTTATAGCTTTAACGAATCATTGGATGGAATTATTGTGAAACCTGTGGCTAAAGCCTACTCGGCTTTTGTGCCCTCTCTTGTTCGCACAGGGGTACGGAATTTTTTCACGAACCTAGGCGTTCTCAACACGACGGTTAATGATTTATTACAACTGAAGGTGCGCAATGTTCCGATCGATATTGCGCGCTTCACGACCAACTTAATTCTTGGAGTTGGTGGAATCTTTGATGTCGCCACAGAAATAGGGATCCCTTACCATAATGAAGACTTTGGGCAGACCCTTGGATATTGGGGTGTAAGTAGCGGCCCCTATCTTGTGCTGCCGTTATTGGGGCCCAGCACGGTTCGTGACGGTTTAGGAAAGCCCGTGGATTACTTTATAGATCCCATCTCACACATTGACCATGAATCCACCCGATGGAAAGTCACGGGCCTAAAAGTCATTGCCGCTCGAGCAAATTTATTAGAGGTTGAAAACTTAATGAATGATTCTGCCATCGACAAATACAGCTTCATCAGAGACATGTGGCTGCAGAGACGTGAGTACCAGATTAGAGATGGGGCGACCATAAAAATCAGCCCGAGCAAATACAAAGGGAAATCATTCAGGGAATTAGAATTAGAATTAGAAGAAGATCTAAATTAGCGCTCCCTCCCCTTCCCCGTGTTCTAAATCACAAAGATTCATCGATCTTAGAAACAAATTGTGCGCAAAACCGCTAGAACTGGCCCTCTTAACTATTCTCCCGTGTTCTCACTGGATGGGGGCATAAAAAGCGCTGCAATAGTTTTTTTGTTAGCACCCTTGTCTACCCGGGCCTCTTTATTATCGAGAGATGGAACCAAGGGTTCACTAACGCTTTCGCTAGGCGTATACGGCTCGGAGAAAAAAGTATCTCCTTTTGGCCTTTTGGTCTCGACTTTCGGCCTTTTGGTCTCGACTTTCGGTCTTTTGATATCAGTATTTGATATTCTCGAAGATGCTGGAACAGCTGCTTGATCAGGCCCAGAATTACTCGACACATTAAGTTCTAATTTTTTATTAATCAGTTTTTCAATTGCACGTAGCGATTCCTTGTCTGAAGGAGTGCAAAACGATATCGCCTCCCCTTTTTGACCAGCGCGTCCTGTTCGCCCAATACGGTGCACATAATCTTCAGCATTGTGAGGTAAATCGTAATTAACGACGTAAGGTAGCTGATCGATGTCTAGGCCCCGAGCAGCAATATCAGTCGCTACCAACACCTTAGTTTTATTTGTCTTAAAGTTTTCTAAAGCCGTCGTTCGTTCAATTTGAGAGCGATCGCTGTGTATCGCCTCTGAATCAACACCCTTGGTTTGCAAATGCCGGGTCAAGCGATTCGCCCCGATTTTTGTATTACAAAAAACTAACGCCTGAGTGATTTTTCCTTCATGTAACAGTCGCACAAGCTGCCTTGACTTATCTTGTTCAGAAACCTCCAACACAGTATGTTGAATCGTATCGACGACCGTATTTCTAGCTGCTACCTCAATCTTTACCGGATCTCTAAGCCAGGCTCCTGCAACTCGTCTGATCTCCTCAGAATAGGTCGCAGAAAACAATAAAGTTTGCCTTGAAGGAGGAATCAAATCCACAATCCGCTTGATGTCAGGTAAGAAACCCATATCAAGCATCCTGTCCGCCTCATCCAACACCAAAAATTCTACGGAAGAAAATCTCACGGCATTGGTACCGACGTGGTCAAGTAATCGACCAGGTGTCGCCACAAGCACCTCAACACCCGCACGCAACATAGCGACTTGAGGAGGCATGGGGACGCCGCCATAAACACATCCCACTCTAAGCGGAAGGTATTTTCCGTAACGTCGAGCGCTCTCATCAACCTGTGCGGCTAACTCTCGTGTGGGCGTTAAGATAAGCGCTCGAACGGGATGCTTTGCCGGAGAGGTGCTGGAATTCGCATGAGGAAGTAGTCGATGCAACATCGGCAGTGTGAAACTAGCCGTTTTACCGGTTCCTGTTTGCGCCGCAGCCATAACGTCCCTGCCGCTAAGCACGTTCGGAATCGCTTGTTCTTGTATCGGGGTGGGTTGGGTATATCCTTCTTCAACCACCGCCTTTAAAATTACATCATCAAGACCTAGATCAGTAAATTTCATTCAAACCATTCGATTAGGTTGCATTATTGCATCAGGAAAGTAACTCAATTTAGACGTCTAATTCTAAAGAGTCATTAAGAGTTCAGGACTGTATTGTAACTCTTTCAGCAAGGTGGGCTTGGAAATAACGTCTGCGCCCCAGTAGCTCAGGGGATAGGCAAACCCTCCTAAGGGCTAGGTCTGACGTTCGATTCGTCTCCGGTTCCTCATAGGCTTCAAAGCCTTACGATCAAAACGCCTGACTAGCTAGTCCCGTTTTATGCAATTTTTATGCAATGCCACAGATTTCATCAGACAGGATAGAATGCGTCCCCAACTCACCACCTATTTAAATGCCGACCAATGCCCTTAATTAGACTTGACAAGCTATCGATCAACTTCGGTACGCATATACTTTTAGACGAAGTCAATTTTGGGATTAAGCGCGGCTCGCGCATCGGATTACTCGGGAGAAATGGCGCTGGAAAAACAACGCTAATGAAGCTAGTCGCCGGTGTGATCTCTCCTGATGGAGGCGAGCGTTGGTTACGGCCCGGGGTTGAAGTCGCGTGGCTGGAACAAAACCTTCCTATTGCCGACGAACAGACAGTTTATGATTTTGTGGCTGATGGACTCGCAGAAGTTGGTGCGCTCCTAAAGCGTTACCACCACCTTACGTTCCACTATGACACCAACAACAGTGACGAACTCGAGCGCGTACAGGGAGAGCTCGAAGCGAAAGACGGCTGGAGCCTTAGCCAGAAGGTCGACACTGTGATCACTCAGCTACAACTCCCGCAGGAGAAGCGCATGTCGGAGCTCTCCGGTGGCTGGCGTAAACGAGTTGCACTGGCCCGCGCCCTTGTGTGCGAACCGGAACTACTATTACTAGATGAACCGACTAACCATCTTGATATTCCGGCTATCGAATGGCTAGAAAAGCAGCTATTAGACTACCGTGGCGCGCTCATGCTAATCACCCACGATCGTAGCTTTTTACAAAATGTAGCCAACAAAATTGTCGAGCTTGATCGCGGCTCACTCTATCAGTTTGAGGGGGATTTCGATCGTTTTCTTCGTTATCGTGAGGAGCAGTTCGCGGCTGAACAAAATCTCAACAAGCTGTTCGACAAGAAACTTGCCGAAGAGGAAGTATGGATTCGTCAAGGAATCAAGGCACGTCGCACTCGCAATGAGGGCCGAGTGAGGGCACTCGAATCCATGCGCAAAGAACGAACTGAGCGAAGGGAGCTACAGGGCAAGGCTAACCTTAAACTTGATATTGCGGAGCGCTCTGGGAAAATCGTGGCCGAGTTGAAGAACATTAGTCATACCTTCGGAGATAGAAAGATCATTCAAGACTTCTCCTCCTCGATTATGCGCGGTGATCGCATCGGCATTGTAGGTGCAAATGGGGCAGGCAAATCAACACTAATTAAAATAATACTCGGTCAGCTCGCTCCTACTGAAGGCGAAGTTAAGCTTGGCAGCAAACTAGAGGTAGCGTATTTCGATCAATTACGCGAACACCTAGATATGGAGAAAAACCTGATTGATAATGTCTGCGATGGACAAGAGTTCATCGAAATAGATGGTAAACGAAAGCATGCCATCAGCTATCTCGGCGACTTTCTATTCACGCCAGACAGAGTGAGAACTGTCTCTTATACACATCTGACGCTGCCGA
>CAJXPC010000084.1 GCA_913057845.1 uncultured Pseudomonadota bacterium | reverse complement strand
CGAGATGTAGAGAGGTCTCGTGGGCTCGGAGATGTGTATAAGAGACAGATGGATGAGAGCCTACTAAATCTTTAAAGGAAAAACCTACAAATTATTATGAGTTCAATAATTGATGTGATGGCGAGAGAGGTCATCGATTCACGTGGCAATCCAACGGTCGAAGTCGATGTTCATTTGAATACTGGTATTGTTGGTAGGGCTGCAGTGCCTTCTGGAGCCTCAACTGGAGCTAGAGAGGCCGTTGAGCTGAGAGATGGAGACAAGAGTCGTTATTTCGGAAAAGGAGTTTTGAAAGCGATTGAAGGTGTTAATTCTGAAATTTGTGAGGCCATCATTGGTTTGGACTCAACAGACCAATCGTTAATTGATCAAACATTAATTGCGTTAGATGGTACTGAAACAAAATCGCGATTGGGTGCTAATGCGATTCTTGCTGTGTCACTTGCAACTGCAAAGGCGGCTTCTTCGAGCGTGGGACTCCCTCTATATCGCTATTTGGGTGGGGCAGGTGACGCTGAGCTGCCAGTGCCCATGATGAATGTCGTTAATGGAGGCGCGCACGCTAATAACAGTCTCGATATCCAAGAGTTCATGATTATTCCTTTGGGGTTCGACAGTTTTAGTGAAGCTTTAAGGTGTGGTGTTGAAATTTTTCATACGTTGCGCCAACACGTTGATGCTGCTGGTATGCCTACCACCGTGGGTGATGAGGGGGGTTTTGCCCCCAATTTTAGTGGGAATGAACAGGCACTCGATTTCATTCTTAAGGCGATAAGTGCTGCCGGTTATGAGGTTGGAAATCAGGTAGCCCTTGGGTTGGATTGTGCGAGCTCCGAATTCTATAAGGAGGGAAAGTACGCGCTTCAATCAGAGGGGCTTGAATTGTCGTCCTCGGAATTCTGCGATTACCTTGCCACGTTGGTGAGCAAATATCCGATCATCTCGATAGAAGACGGAATGTCTGAAGATGATTGGGACGGTTGGGGGATTCTAACGAAACGTTTAGGATCGTCAGTGCAGCTGGTCGGTGACGACTTGTTTGTCACTAACACGAAAATACTGAAACGTGGCATTGATGAATCTATTGCCAATTCTATTCTGGTTAAGATCAACCAAATTGGCACGCTCAGCGAAACAATGGCAGCAATTGAGATGGCCAAACGTGCTCGATATACCGCTGTGGTTTCTCACCGCTCTGGTGAGACCGAGGATACTTTTATCGCTGACTTATCTGTCGGGTCGAATGCCGGACAAATAAAAACGGGTTCGCTGTCTCGGTCGGACCGCTTAGCAAAATACAATCAGTTGCTAAGAATAGAAGAAGAGCTTGGTGATCGAGCAATCTATGCGGGCCGAGGGGCATTTTATAATTTAAGTTAAATGAAACTTTTAATCATCGCCTTGGGCTTTTTGACGCTTTTAATCCAGCATCCACTCTGGCTTGGAAAAGGTGGTTGGAGCGATGTTTTGGTTTATCGTGAGGCTCTAAATGAGCAAGTCGAGCAAAATGAAGCACATCGCGCTAGAAACTCTCAAATCAAAGCCGAAATCGCTGATCTCAAGACGGGGTTAGACGAGATCGCAGAGAGTGCAAGGTCTGATTTGGGGATGATAAAACAGGGGGAAGTATTTTTTAAAACACTGGACAATCCGGTAAGTGATAAGTCGAATTAAAAGCACTGAGTTTGATGCTTATATCACGTTAAACTTATTTCCTTGACACCGTTATCCCACCCTAACGCAACTTGAGAAATCTTCTGGTTGGTTAAGATTCATTAGTGCTGTTTGTCCGTCGTGATCATTAAACTCAACATAAGATGTGTTTAGTTGGGCTTGCCAGTCGGAAACCTTTCGAGTGCCTAGTGTTATCTTTAGTTTTAAATCATTAATCGTTCTCAGAGTTAGCGCGCAATTTAAGTATTGTATGCCGCTGTGTGTTTTAGCGATTGCAATATCTGATTTGTTGGCATCAAGATTGGCAATGAGTTTTTGTACGTAATGCTTCGGGATGTTGATTACGTCACAGGGTGTTACCACTACCGTAGGAGTTTCGACCTGATTGGCTGCAGAAGTGATCCCGATTAAAGGCCCCTGATCCTTCATCTCATCTTCTATGATGGGATATCCCAAATTTTTGAGGTGCTCTAAATCTTGGTTTGCACTGATTATGATTTGGTCGACCTGAGGCTGTAGAGCTGCGATTGCATGCTCAATTAGTGTGTGATCGCCGAATGGCATCAATGCTTTATTCCTGCCGCCCATCCGCTTACCTTGTCCTCCGGCTAAAATAATGCAGGTCACTCCATTTGTTGGCATTTTGTGTTTCCCCTCCCAGCAAAATAAATATGCTGAATATTAATCTAGTTCAGAAGCATAACGCATGTTCGTTACCTGGATAAACACCAATCAGGTGATCTGCGGGATCCGATCGTTTTTACATTGTGAAAAAGGATTTTAGACAAATGAGTGTAAATCGCGTTTAATGAGCATCATAAATAAAATTATAAGTCTGTAAGTAAATATCAAGAGAGGGGTAACTATGTTTGGATTTTTAGCGCGAGAAAGGACGGTCGCAGGTCCTGGATTCAATCGGTGGATGGTACCACCAGCTGCACTGTGTATTCACTTGTGTATTGGCCAAGCCTATGCTTTGAGTGTATTTAATTTGCCGATGACCAAGCTAATCGGGATTACTGAATCAGCCCCAGAGGATTGGTTGCTGACTCAACTTGGTTGGATTTTTTCTTTAGCTATTGTCTTCTTGGGCCTATCAGCTGCGCTATTTGGACGCTGGGTTGAAGAGGGGGGTCCTCGTAGAGCTATGTTTGCTGCTGCGCTATGTTGGTCCGGTGGATTTTTGGTCTCAGCCTTAGGAATGCACCTACACAACATTTGGTTTGTGTATCTCGGCTATGGTGTTTTGGGTGGTATTGGCTTAGGTTTGGGTTATATTTCTCCTGTCTCGACGCTGATTAAATGGTTCCCGGACCGTCCAGGAATGGCGACAGGAATGGCGATTATGGGGTTTGGTGGTGGAGCATTCATTGCGTCTCCCTTGTCGGTATCTCTAATGGGTATGTTCAGCTCGAGTACTCACATTGGTGTAGCTGAAACATTTGTTTGTCTTGGGTTGATCTATCTCGTATTTATGATGGTGGGTGCCGCTATCGTGCGTGTTCCTGCTGAGGATTGGAAGCCGGCTGGCTGGCAGCCTTCGGCACAACCTAAAAAATTAATGACCTCGGCTAATGTTCATGTTAACGAGGCCTGGAAGACCCCGCAATTCTGGTGTATCTGGGTTGTTCTTTGTATGAATGTGACGGCAGGAATAGGAGTGCTCGGTCAAGCTTCTGCGATGAGTCAAGAGATGTTTGGCGTAACGGCTGCGGTAGCTGGAGGTATCGTTGGCTTTATGAGCTTGTCGAATATGTTGGGTCGTTTTTTCTGGGCCTCATTGTCTGACTTGATCGGAAGAAAAAACACCTATTTTTGTTTCTTTATTCTTGGGATTGGTCTCTACTCCTTAGTGCCGCACACGGGGTCCCTGGGTAGTGTGGGACTTTTTGTTATTTGCACAGCTGTCATTATGACTATGTACGGTGGTGGTTTTGCTACAGTGCCTGCGTATCTTAAAGACATGTTCGGAACGAAGTACGTTGGTGCGATTCATGGAAGGCTGCTGACTGCTTGGGCTGTTGCAGGTGTATTGGGCCCAGTATTGGTCAACTATATTCGCCAATATCAAATTGACAGTGGTATTCCTAAAGCTGAGGCTTACAACACAACGATGTATATCATGGCTGGCTTGTTGGTCGTTGGATTGATCGCGAATTCTATGATTAAAGCGGTAGATTCGCGTCATCACTTAGCAGAATAAAGGGGGTATAGATTATGTCTGGTAATAACGAAGAAAAAACAAGTGGTTTGCATCTGTTGCTGGTTTGGGGTTTGGTGGGCATTCCTTTGATTTGGGGACTAATTCAAACTATCGAAAAAGCAATGAAGATATTTGTTTAAATAAACTATGCTTTCCCTGCTGATTGTGTAATTGCTGCAATCAGCAGGGTTTCGTGTTTCAAGGCGACAGCGCTTGTTTTAAGGTCACAACTTCTCCTGCCTCAGGAGCCGAATATCCTGGTAAGTTGAATACGTACTTAGCAAATTCTTCGCTTTTAAGTAATTTAATCAGTTCAAGTATTTCTTTTTTGTGTATCGCTTTGCTTCGGCAAGCAAACATATATTTTTCTTGTGCCAAGGGAATGAAGTCCAGCCCAAACTGGGTTGCGGCCGGCTGAACTCCGAAACCTGTGTTTGCCATCCCAGAGGCAACAAATGCAGCAACGGCCGCGTGTGTAAACTCCTCCGATTGGTAGCCTTCTATCTCAGTTGATAAGACGTTATCTTTCGCTAGCAGTTGATCAAACAACATTCGAGTTCCTGAGCCAATCTGTCGGTTCACAAATTTGACGTCTTTTTTTACCAAATCCTTGATGCTTGAAATGCCTAATGGGTTTTCCGGTGAAACAAAAAGGCCCTGGGTGCGGGTTACTAAGTGGATGAATCGATGTCCATCTTGATCCCACAGTGGAGCAAGACTGTTTATTACGGTTTGGCCATTGCCTTCTGTTGGCAGATGGAACCCAGCAAGATCACAATCACCGCGATTGAGTGAAGCCAGTGATTCGGCCGCGCCGATGTATCTTAGGTCGACCTGAACATCAGGCGCCATTTTCAAGAGTTCTGGTAAATGGGCCACGGCGTAACCATGACTGGCGTGAATGGTTAGAGATGTTCGGGCTGACGTAAGGGCGCGGTTAATTTCCAGATTGATTTCGGACGCTAAGGAGTCAAGCTGCAGACCAACTCTTGCGGAAACCCTTTGTTCTGCCCAAAGAAGTTTTTCCCCTAGTTCGGTCAGTGACGCTCCTTTGCCGCGAATGAAGGTTACTAAGTCGGATCCAAAGAAACTTTTCCAATGGTTAACTAGGTTCCACGCGTGCCGGTACGAAATCCCCGTTTGTTTTGCTGCCTCGGTAAGTGTGCCCGTGCGGTGAATCAAATCTAACAGCAGGAATAGTTCTGCACCTAAGGTTTCATTTGCCTCGTTCGATAGGGACCAGGAGGGCGACAGCTTGATTTTACTCATAATATATGAACTACCTAACATATTGTATCGTTGATGAAACTGCACTAAGTTATGGTCTTACTTATTATAATTCTACTGGTAAATATGTAAATACGTACATATTTTGATGACTGGTAGAAATTGCGGCTAAGGCACGTTAGAGGCCCGCCGTACAGGGAGGTTTCTATTTTGGTGAGCACGAATCAAGAGGCCGTAATTAGTGCGGCACTAGAAAAACACTCGAGCACCGAGGGCGCTTTGTTGCCAATTCTGCATGAAATACAAGATGCGCTCGGTTATATCCCGTCGGACAGCATCGACGTTATTGGCAAGGGTATCAATCGTTCACGTGCAGAAGTGCATGGTGTGGTTTCGTTCTATCATCACTTCCGAACGCACAAACCAGGCCGTCACATTATTCAAGTTTGCCGATCAGAAGCATGCCAGGCGGTAGGGGCCGTGGAGGTCATCGAGAAGCTGAAGCGAACACTTGGCATTGATTTTCACGAGTCCACCTTGGATGGGCAAATCACACTCGAACCGATTTATTGTTTAGGGCACTGTGCGTGTGGACCAGCTCTGATGGTCAATGGTGAGCCGAGGGCTAAAATGACTCCAGATCATGTCGACAATCTTGTGAATGAATTAAGGACAAAGAATCATGACGACTAAGATATTCATACCTCGTGATTCATCTGCCATAGGATTAGGCGCCAATCTGGTTGCTGACGCATTCACCCGCGTTGTGCAATCCAATAATGCTGATGTTCAAATCGTTAGGAATGGCTCTCGTGGTTTAATTTGGATGGAGCCTCTTGTCGAGGTCGAAACGGAGACGGGCCGTCAGGGCTATGCCAACGTAACCAGTAATGATGTGGACAGCTTATTTAAAACAATGTTCGCCGGTGCGAGTGATCATCATGAGAAGAGTGTAGGGCCAGTTGAAGAAATTCCTTACTTGAAGAATCAAGAACGTTTGTGTTTTGCTCGTAATGGCATAACAGATCCGACCTCAATTGAGGATTATTTAGGTAATGACGGGTATAGGGGGCTCAAGGTAGCGCTGAGTTTAGACGCTAAGTCGATAGTAGAGATTGTTACTCAATCAGGGTTGCGAGGACGTGGTGGGGCAGCATTTCCTACTGGTATCAAATGGAATACGGTCCTCAATTGTCCATCGGATCAGAAGTACATCGTGTGCAATGCGGATGAGGGAGATTCTGGGACATTCTCTGACCGTATGACTATCGAAGGAGATCCGTTTGCCTTGATAGAGGGTATGACAATCGCGGCCTTAGCTGTTGGTGCTACGAAGGGCTACGTGTATTTACGATCTGAGTACCCGCATGCTGAAGAGGTTTTTACTGAAGCATTATTGATTGCGCGCGCTCACGGATATCTCGGTGAGAATGTTTGTGGTAGCAAACGTTCTTTTGATATTGAATTGCGTCGAGCAGCGGGAGCGTATATTTGTGGCGAGGAGACGTCCATGTTGGAGAGCCTTGAGGGTAAGCGAGGTTTAGTGAGACCTAAACCGCCATTGCCTGCGATCTCTGGACTTTTTGGACAACCCACTGTGGTCAATAACGTAGTCACATTGTCGTCTATACCGTTCATTTTAGCTAATGGTGCGTCTGCGTATAAAGATTACGGAATGGGTCGCTCGATGGGAACTTTGCCTATACAGCTGGCGGGTAACATTAAGCGTGGGGGTCTGGTTGAGAAAGCCTTTGGTGTAACTTTGAATGAGCTTTTATACGACTTTGGTGGCGGGTCTGCCTCTGGTAAACCTATTCGAACATTACAGATAGGTGGCCCACTAGGCGCGTACATACCAGAGAGTCAATTTGATTTAAAGCTGGATTATGAAACATTCTCGGCTGCCGGAGCTATGATCGGTCACGGTGGTATTGTTGTCTTTGATCAGACGGTGAATATGGCATCGATGGCACGTTTTGCCATGGAATTCTGTGCCATTGAGTCTTGCGGAAAATGTACGCCCTGTCGCCTGTCTCTTATACACATCTGACGCTGCCGACGAATAGAGAGGTGTAGATC
>CAJXPC010000083.1 GCA_913057845.1 uncultured Pseudomonadota bacterium | reverse complement strand
TAATTGAGCTTTTCCCAAATCGATTGAAGTTCACCCGTCGGTTCATTTAAATCATTCGTGCTAGAATGATTTGAGTAATAATAATTAGTACGCAAAAAATTTGATCAAAACTGATCAAGTAAAAGTCCAAAAAGGTCATGGAAGATGCCAAGTTCAAGTAATTGGAAAAAAATAAACGAAAATTTAGAGCAGCCCGAAGATAAAGCTGAGATGAATCGCCCAATGCGGCTCGATCCGCTTATCCCTGACAATGTTGAGTTGCGTGTCTTGAGTGCTATAAGAAAGATTATTAGGGCTGTAGATTTATATTCGAGGGAGTTGAAAAGTAAATCGCGAGTCACTACGCCACAATTGATATGTTTAATGGCAATTGTCAAAAGTGGTCCGATGACGGCTACCACCATAAGCCGGGAGGTATTTCTTAGCCCAAGTACTATTGTTGGAATCTTAGATCGCCTTGAGCAAAAAGGTCTTGTAAGTAGGGAGCGTTCTGAGAGAGATAGGCGGATTGTGACTGTCACTGCGACGAGCTCTGGATTTGATCTCGTGGCCCAATCGCCATCGCCCTTACAGGAAAGCCTAAAGACACGGTTACAGATTTTGCCGACTGAGGAGCAAGAGAGGATCGCCGAATCTTTGGAGCACGTCGTTGCATTGATGGAAGCGCATGACATTGATGGCGCTCCTATATTAGAGATTGGCTCAATAGTTAATAAATTGCCGGTTGAAGATAAGGAGCCTAATTAGTTTTGGCTTCTTCTGAAGCGGAAACTGCTGCCAGAAATGGCGAGTCTGGTATTGATGCGTTTGAATTGCGACAACCCACACTTAAGGATGGGGCCGCGCTAGCAAAATTGATTTTAGATTGCCCGCCGTTAGATCCTAATTCTTCTTACTGTTACTTAATGCTTTGCGAATACTTTGGCCAGACTTGTGTGTTGGCGGAAAAAGCTGGAGTGCTCCGAGGAGCGGTTACTGGATATGTCGTACCTCAGCGGCCAAACGTTTTTTTCGTCTGGCAAGTGGCAGTTCATCCAGAGTCGCAGGGCTTAGGTCTTGGTAAAAGTATGCTGCAGTTTCTTTGGGATCGAGCAGCAAGCGGTGGAGCAACGGAGTTACAGACCACGGTGTCTCCGAGTAATGAGGCATCACTAGCGCTGTTCAAGTCATTTGCTGCAAGTAATGGATCTGGTTTTGAGAAGTCTGAGTTTATTAGATCGAGTTTGTTCGAGGCAGAAGAGCATGAAGATGAAGACCTCATATCGATCAAGTCACGCAGTAATTAAATATTGTCTAAGAAAGAAAGGAATGTCATGAGCTTAAGTATCTTTAATGAATTGGAATCAGAGGTGCGCGGATATATTCGATCGTTCCCAGTGCTTTTTACAAAAGCGAAGGGGGCGCAATTATGGGATGAGAATGACAATGAATACATTGATTTTCTCAGTGGGGCTGGCACTCTAAACTACGGACACAACCACCCAGAATTGCAGGATGCAGCACTCAGTTACATTAAGTCAGATGGAGTAATTCATGGACTTGATATGGCGACAGAGGCTAAAAAAACATTCATGGAGACCTTTGATTCATTGATACTCCAGCCAAGATCCATGAACTATAAGTTGCAGTTCACCGGTCCCACGGGGACTAATGCGGTGGAGGCGGCGTTAAAGCTGGCCAGGCAAGTTAAAGGAAGAAGTAACGTCATTTCATTCACCAATGGCTTTCATGGTGTGAGTGGAGGCTCTTTGGCGACAACGGGCAACTCAAAGTACAGGGATGCTGCGGGCATGTCATTGGGTAATGTGACCTTTATGCCTTACTGCGGTTACTTTGGAGATAGCGTCGACACAATTGATCATATGGACAGGCTCCTAAGTGATAAGAGCAGTGGGGTCGATCACCCGGCTGCAGTTATTGTAGAAACAGTTCAAGGAGAAGGTGGCCTAAACACGGCCAGTTTTGAGTGGATTAAGCGTTTGGAGGGTTTGTGTAAACGCCACGATATGTTGCTCATCGTTGATGATATTCAGGCAGGTTGTGGTAGAACAGGGTCATTTTTCAGTTTCGAGGGCGCAAATATTTCCCCAGACATCATTACTTTGTCCAAGTCTCTCAGTGGTTACGGTTTACCCATGGCATTGGTCTTGATGAAACCTGAGCTGGATATATGGCGTGTCGGTGCGCACAACGGGACATTCAGAGGGAATAATCTAGCATTCGTGACGGCTACAGAGACAATCAAAAAGTTCTGGAAAGAGAAGTCTTTTCAAGAAAATGTTAAGCGGAAAGGGACAATCATTGAGTCATGTTTGCGGAATATGGCTGACTTGTACCCAGAAGGAGGTTTTTCAGTTCGAGGTCGAGGAATGATGAGGGGGTTGCATTCAACGAATCCAGAGCTGGTTCACAATATTGCTCAAGCTGCGTTTAAAGGAGGGGTCGTAGTAGAGACGTCTGGATCGCAAGATGAGGTGCTGAAAATACTAGCGCCGTTAGTAATATCAGATGATCTTTTACGCAAGGGGCTGTCAATTATTGAGGATGGTATTGCAGGTCTTTTAAATGTTAAAACCCGAACTAGGGAGAATATACGACCTTTAAAAATGGCAGGGAGAGCATCATGATTGTTAGAAATATCAGTGATATAGAGGGAACTGAGGACGATATTGTTACTGATACGTGGCGCAGTAAACGCATCATCCTAAAAAAAGATGGTATGGGTTATTCGGTTCACGAGACGACAATTTTTGCAGGTACCGAGACTCATATTTGGTATCAGAATCATCTTGAGTCTGTTTTCTGTATTCAAGGCGAAGGAGAGGTAGAGACGATTCCCGATGGGAAAATTTATCCGATAAAACCTGGCGTGCTCTACGCGCTAAACGAACATGACAATCATTTCCTCAGGGCAAAAACTGAGTTGAAAATGATCTGTGTGTTCAACCCCCCGCTAACGGGTAGAGAGGTTCACGATGAAACCGGCGTGTACCCATTAATTGATTAATTATATTTGGAAGGATTATTTATAGCATGGCTCCTATTACAGATAGTTACGGATCGCGACGAGATAGAGATGCGGCGATCATTACGAGAAAAGAGCCGGTCGTTTACAGTGATTTAGATGGCGTTGAAGATGTTGATATGCGATCAAAGCTCGAATACTTCAAAGTGAATGGGTACGTGGTCATTGAAGATCTCTTTACCGAGGATGAAGTAGAGCTATTGCGGTCAGAGGTGCAATCTCTCGCTGAGAAAGATGAGATCAAGGGGCTGGATGAGACAGTGCTAGAGCCTGGTTCAAATAATGTGAGTTCAATATTTAAGGTGCACACAATTAGCGAGACAGTGGATCATCTTGCTCGGGATGAGCGCTTATTGAATATGGCCCGTTCAATTCTGGGGTCTGATGTGTACCTGCATCAATCTCGTGCGAATTTAAAGCCAGGATTTAGAGAAAAAGAATTTTATTGGCACTCTGATTTTGAGACATGGCATGTTGAAGATGGTATGCCTCGAATGAGGGCGGCGAGTTGCTCTGTATTGTTAACAGATAACAATGAGACCAATGGCCCACTCATGGTGATGCCAGGATCTCAAAGTTACTTTATTAGTTGTGTAGGGGAAACACCAAACGCATCTTACAAAAAATCAACGAAAAAACAGAAATATGGTGTTCCGGACGACGATAGCTTACGGTTTTTAGCCGAGCAGTGTGGAATAAAACCTGTTATTGCTAAGGCTGGGTCAGTTGTGTTTTTTGATTGCAATACGATGCACGGGTCAAACAGCAACATCTCTCCATTGCCGAGGAGCAACTTATTTTTTGCTTACAACAGTATTAAGAATGCGATAAAAGAACCTAAATATGGACTAACACCCCGTCCTGAATATGTGGCTACTCGTGAACCATTTAATGCATTGCGAGCGCGCCAAAGTGACGGGCTAGCGTAGGCTATTAAACTGTATGAGGAAGAAAACTTTAAGTGATGAATGCCTAGAGGAAACTGTTAGTTCTGAGTCAGCGTGACGTTCCGTCTACTGCGGTTGTTAGTTCTGGATCGACGCCACACAAAATGAATTTGATACCGGAGGGAGCATAAGTATGATTATCGCAAGTTTTGGTGGGTTTCTCTTACTGTTCGTCATAATCGGGATTCTGTCGACCTTAAAGAATCGACATACCAACGAGGATTACCTACTGGCAGGTCAAAGCGTGCAGCCTTGGTTGGTGGCGCTCTCAGCGGTGGCTACTAATAACAGTGGCTTTATGTTCGTTGGCATGATTGGGTACACCTATGCGGTAGGTTTATCTTCTATTTGGTTGATGATTGGCTGGATTTTTGGCGACTTTATAGCGTCGACCTTCATTCATAAACGAATGCGGGTGGTTACCGAAAAAGAAAATGTGCTCAGCTTTGCCGGTGTCCTTAGCCGGTGGCATGGTACCGATTATCGAAGGTTGAGGATAGTTGGTGGCATTATCACGGTGGCTTTCTTGGGCGCCTATGCCGCAGCCCAGCTTAATGCTGGAAGCAAGGCACTTTATGTGCTTTTTGATTGGGATTATTCGGTGGGTGCAAGTATCGGTGCAGGGATGGTTCTGTTGTATTGTTTCGCCGGAGGTATTCGTGCTTCTATTTGGACAGATGCGGCACAGTCTTTTGTGATGATTGTAGCGATGGGATTGCTGTTCTTTGTCGCTGCTTCAGAAGTTGGTGGGATGTACGAATTTTTCAATGCGCTCGGTAATATTTCGCCAAGTTATATGGATTTATTCCCTGGCGATTTACGGGTCGGTGTTGTGGCTGGTCCGTTATTATTTGTATTGGGGTGGATATTTGCTGGGTTCGGCGTGGTTGGTCAACCTCATATCATGGTGCGGTTTATGGCAATGGATGAGCCTAAAAATATAAACCGAGTGCGCGTTTACTATTATGGTTGGTACACGGCTTTCTACACACTCACCGTGTGTGCTGGACTAGCCGCTCGTTTGCTGATTCCTGAGGTGGGTAATTTCGATGCTGAACTGGCATTGCCAACACTAGCACAGCAATTGTTGCCGGAACTATTGGTCGGGTTGATCCTGGCAGGTTTATTCGCCGCCACTATGTCTACCGCTGACTCACAGATACTCAGTTGCACTGCTGCTATCACGCATGATTTTACTAACGGTAAAAAAATATCTTACGTTATGACGAAACTGACCACGGTGCTTGTTGTGGTTGTGGCATTAGGGATAGCATTATTTGGTAATGATAGCGTCTTTAGCTTAGTGATCATCGCCTGGTCAGCACTAGGGTCAGCATTTGCTCCATTGCTTACCGTGTATGCTCTTGGCGGTAAGCCATCAGAAAAAATGGCCCTCACCATGATGTTTAGCGGACTGGGCACCATGCTCCTTTGGCGCTATTTGGGTCTGAGTGATATTGTCTACGAGGTGGCGCCGGGGATTCTTGCGGGGTTATTGCCTTATATTATTTTAAGACTCCGGACGAGATAATCGCTAATGCGCTAAATATATAACTCAAGGCAGGAGAGGATGTAAAGGACAGCTTTGGCAGCGGTAGTCAGTACCCGGCACATAAAGCAGGTTCGAATATTAAATCCTCAAATCTTCTCTAAACTATAGTGGTCTTTCCCGTGCAACGTACTCATGCGATGCGGAGATATTTATTTTCGACGATGCTTTGAGTTGGTCTTTAGATCATCTTCATTAAGACTCCACCCGCGGCTTTACTCTAATTTTTCTTGGTTTTCAGTATACCCCTATGGGGTATATGTATACAATGTAACCAAGGTAGGAATAAGTATAAGGATAAGGAGTGAGCGTGCACCCATCACACAAAGAGCATGTGGGGAAACTAAACCGGGTTTCTGGTCAGGTAGAGGCGATTAAGCGGATGATTAATGACGGTAAGTACTGCGTCGACATAATGACTCAAATGCGTGCGGCGCGACGTGCATTAAAAGCGATAGAGCTTGCGGTGCTTAAAACGCACATGAATTCCTGTCTCACTCAAGCATCGAGTCATGGCGTGAATGAACAATCGAAAAAAATAGAAGAGATTGTTAAATTACTCAAAAAGTATGAGTGAGGCTCAAGTACAAGAGGCGCACGATGATTGAGATAAATAAAACATTGGAGGTGAGTCGTTTGGTCTTAATATCAAAGGATGAAAGAGCGCTTAGGTCGATCGATCTAATGTTGAAGCTGTCGTTTTTTGTTGTGTTCTTATTCTTATTCTTGGTTTACAGCCCATTTGTATTTGCAGACGAATCTCGTGCTATCAATGATCAAACTAAATTGCAAGCTCTTGATGTGGAGGAGATAAATGGCATTTCGACGTCAAGTGCTTTTGATGATTACGATGCTTACAGGCCTGCAGCGAAAATTGAATGGCGTACTGCAAATGATTCTGTTCAAGCCATTGGTGGGTGGAAAGCATATGCCCGAGATATTTATCGGTATAAGAAGTCGAAGCAAGTTCTTCCTGACAACTAAGGATCTCGAGGTGTTAATTAAAAACGTATTTTTCGGATTTGCGGCGACACTAATTATTGGTGGTTGCTCGACATTAAATTCTGATGAACAACTCAAAAAACTAGGTCAAGAAGTCACTACTTATTCTGAGATTGAGGCAGCCATATCAATTGATCCAGGTGTGGATTCGAGTCACGATTTGATCGTAGATGAGATTCTCCAGCATTCGGTTAATTTAGTTGAAGTACAAAAAATCGCCTTATTAAACAGCAATGAACTGAAGGCTCTTGTTGCGGCGGCGCTATCAGATATGGCGAGTGCTGAACAAGGAGGACGTATGTCCAATCCTAGGTTTGCGTTTGAGAGACTCTCATCGCCTAATGAATTGGAGCTAACTAGAGTATTGACCTTAGGGATCTTTGATTTGCTAACGCTTCCAAAGAGAAAATCTCTCGCAGATGCTCAAGTCAATTTGATTCAGTTAAGTATGACCTCTGCAGTTATTAAGCATCTAACAGAAACGAAGGTGGCTTGGGTGCGAGCGGTCGCGGCCGAAGAGTCACGAGAGTACGCGAACAAGTCGATGAGCAGTGCAGCTGCAAGCGCAGAGTTAGCAAAGCGAATGGAGCGGGTTGGAAATTTCAATAAGCTTGAACGTGCGAGGGAGCAAATCTATTATGCGAACTCGGCGACCAAGCATGCGTTGGCCAGGCATGAGGCTGTCTCTTATACACATCTCCGAGCCCACGAGACCTCTCTACATCTCG
>CAJXPC010000082.1 GCA_913057845.1 uncultured Pseudomonadota bacterium | reverse complement strand
GGGGTGGGTCAAAATTCAATGCAAATCCCGGGTCAAATTTGGGTGCAAATCAACATTCCAGGCATTGAAATAGAGACACTTGTAGCTTTTTTCCTCCATGAGCGCTTTGAGCATTCCGATCGCGGATGTCTTGCCTGTGCCCCAAGGCGAGTCCATTGCGATGACAAACGGGCCGGACGTCTTTTCCAAAACTTCTGCGATGAAACGTACGTGCTGTTCACGCCTCAGGGTGTCGTTGGCGAAAATGTTGCCTTTGGGGATTTCGATTTCTTTGATTCTTGAAGTCATAAGAACTGTTCTAGATAGGCATTCGGACAAATTGGTAAATAGATTGGTCGGAAAATTTATCCGCCTGACATTCGTTAAAGTGGATAAACCATTCACTCGACAAGTTATATTTAAATGCCTGGGATGTAAATCGCTAAAGGTTTGTCAGGTATTAGGTGGCTCAATACCTTTTATTGAAGTGCTTACTTTTTAGTCATTTTTAATTTTTTATCGTGGTTTGATTGCGCAAGAACCCAAAGACGTAACCCTGCAATTGAGCTACTTTCATCTGCGCTTAGTACCTTCAAAACAACGACTAAGAAGCAAGAACGGAGTATTTAGAATGCCATTGTCCTGGAACGAAATTAGAGATCGCTCAATCGCCTTTGTGCGCGAGTGGGAAAACGAGTCCTCGGAAGATGCTGAAGCAAAGAGCTTTTGGGACGCGTTCTTTCAGGTCTTCGGGGTGAATCGCCGTCGGCTTGCTACGTTCGAGCACAACGTAAAAAAGGCCAGTGGTGCCCAAGGTTTCATCGACTTGTTCTGGCCCGGCGTGATGATCGCTGAGCACAAATCCAAGGGTAAGAATCTCGACTCTGCATACACACAGGCTACGGACTATTTCCCAGGCCTCAAAGATAACGAACTGCCTAGGTATATTATCGTCTCGGACTTCGCTAGGTTCAGGTTAAGGAACCTGGAGACAGGCGAGGAGGCGGAATTCCTGCTATCAGATCTTCCGCAGAATCTAGCTCTTTTCGGATTCATTGCGGGGTACGAATCCAGAGTCTATAAAGAACAAGACCCGGTCAACATCAAGGCCGCTGAAAAGCTAGCAGAGTTACATGATGCGCTCAGAAAAGTGGGTTACGAGGGGCACGAACTAGAGGTTTACTTGGTTCGTATTTTGTTTTGCTTATTTGCCGACGACACCGGTATCTTCATGCCCAGAGGCGCTTTTGACGACCTGATTAGGAACCGTACCAAAGAGGATGGTGTTGATTTGGCCATGTGGCTGCAGCAGCTCTTTCAGACCCTTAACACGCCTCCAGAGAAGCGCCTAAAAAACCTTGACGAACAATTGTCCAGTTTTCCTTACGTCAATGGCAAGGTGTTCTCAGAAGCCCTGAGCTTGGCTAGCTTCGACAGGTCGATGCGTGAGACGCTTTTAGCCTGCTGCGACCTCGACTGGGGCTCAATTAGCCCAGCAATCTTTGGTTCTCTTTTTCAGGGAATCATGGATGCCAAGTTACGTCGTAATCTCGGTGCGCACTACACCAGCGAAAAGAACATTCTCAAATTAATCAGCCCACTTTTCATGGACGATTTGCGCCAGGAATTTGAGAAGGTTAAGACCCAGCAATCGAAACTCAAAGCGTTCCATCAGAAGCTGGGAACGCTTAACTTTTTTGATCCGGCCTGCGGCTGCGGTAACTTTCTGGTAATCAGCTACCGAGAGCTCAGACTGTTGGAGCTTGAAGTGATCAAGCGCCTTTACAGCAAAGAAATCCAGCAGCTTTCACTCGATGCGATTGATCAATACGTAAAAGTAGATGTTAACCAGTTTCACGGCATTGAGATTGAAGAATGGCCCGCACAAATAGCCCAGGTGGCCATGTGGCTAATCGATCATCAAATGAACTTGCTGGTAGGTAAGGAATTTGGTCATACGATCGTTCGAATTCCACTGGTGAAATCAGCCAATATCGTTCATGGCAATGCATTAAAGATTGATTGGAATGAGATCATCAGTGCTGACAAATGCAGCTACCTGTTTGGTAACCCGCCTTTCGTAGGGGCAAAAGTCGTGAGTGAGTCTCAGCGGCAAGACATGCTGGTAGCTCTCTCTGGTATTAATAATTCTGGCCTACTAGATTTGGTTGCTGCCTGGTACGTCAAAGCTGCACGCTATTCAACATCGCATATGCCTTGCGCTTTCGTCTCCACTAACTCGATAACTCAGGGAGAACAGCCGGGAATACTGTGGCCCTCGATGCTTGCAATGGGTGTACATATAACCTTTGCGCATAGAACATTTCAGTGGAGAAACGAGGCAAAGGGAGTCGCTGCTGTTCACTGTGTCATCGTCGGCTTTAGCAAGTCTAAGCCAGTGAAGAAAGTGATCTATGACTACCTCGAAATCCGTGGTGAACCCCAGGTTGTTTTGGCTCAAAACATCAACCCGTATCTGGTGGATGCCCCTGACATCGTTTTGCAAAACCGGACCAACCCAATTTGCAATGTTCCAAAAATTGGTATCGGCAACAAACCAATCGATGGGGGATATTATCTTTTCACAACTGACGAGATGGAAGAGTTCATAAAAAAAGAACCTAAATCTAAGTCGTTGTTTCGGAGATGGATCGGTTCAGAAGAATTTATTAATGGTTTTGAACGATGGTGTCTATGGCTTGGACATTGTTCCCCGGAGGTACTACGTTCGATGCCCATGGTGGTTGAAAGAGTTAAGCTTGTTCGTGAAACTCGTCTAGCCAGCAAGAGCCTTCCGACAAAAAAGCTGGCGAGCACTCCGACTCGGTTTCATGTTGAGAACATGCCGAGCAGGCCTTATCTAATAATTCCTGAGGTTTCATCGGAGCGACGCCAGTTCATTCCTATTGGCTTTGAAAATCCAGAAACACTGGCGAGTAACCTAGTCAAAATCATGCCCGATGCCAGCATTTTTCATTTTGGTATTCTTAACTCGACAATGCACAACGCCTGGACTCGTACAGTGTGCGGGCGTCTGAAATCCGACTACAGATACTCTGTTGGAATTGTGTACAACAACTTTCCCTGGCCACTGGAAATCACGCCTGCTCAGCAAAGTGCAGTTGAGCAAGCAGCCCAACGAATCCTCACAGAACGAGCAAACTTTTCAGATTCAACGTTGGCCGATTTATATGATCCCTTGTTTATGCCACCGCCCCTGGTAAAAGCGCACCAGATGTTAGACAAGGCTGTGGATGCAGCCTATCAATCCAACGGTGGAAAAAAAACATGGGCCTCTGATGCTGAGCGGGTGGCATTTTTATTTGAACTGTATCAAAAGATTACCAGCACTTTGCCTCTTTCAGAGAAACCAAAAAAGAATACTAAGGTATCTGTGAAGTTGTAAAAGCCACACATTGCACTATAAATATTGCTTCCCTTTTCAACTAAGTAACGAGCTTCAGCTCTTAACTATTGTGGGTTCAGGCATGGACCCTACCGGCATATTGATACCCCAAGGATATGGCTTTTCTGCTTTACGCTCGTATTGATAAACAACTAACTCCGGCATTAACCGTCGGTCATAAGACATGCCGAGACGAAGACAAAGGCTGTTAGGTGCTGCCAAAACAAGGTGAATTTTCGAAACCCCAAGAAACTGAAGCTCTTGTACGGTGTCATTAAAACCCCTCACATGTCGGCGTATCTTTTCCTCAGACCAGAATGAATCATTTTGAATTTTAGTTGAACGTAGGTTGATTACTTGAATATCGGGAAAGGTCGATTCAATCGCTTGAGTATCAACGCCATAAGATGCTGACATCGCCAGGACTACCTCTTTGTTGAGAAGACTTTCCTGTCGATCAAAATCGACTGTCTCTATTGCAACTCCATCATCATCACCATCAAGTATTCGCCATCTAGATGTACTTCTCTGCCAATCGTAGACAACAACCCTACTCTCATCATCAATCAGCAACCCCACCAAGAACATAGCTGGAACTGCAGCAATACCCCCAACTGCAATTGAAATGTCGTCACTATCAGCACCCCTGGTGATATTCAACAAAGACTCCTTCATTGATCCGATGCGTCTTAAAACCAAATAGGGATCAATAGGAGCACCTTCCAATTGAGGCCTAAAATCAATCAGCACGGAATGGACCCGTCCAATCGGCAAACCAAGATCAGCAACTTTTGCGGGGGTATCAGGTGTTGAGTGAAGACCCCTGATTTCAACAATTACGTTTATTCGTCGGCGCTCTCTGGACCTTTGATCAAGGAAGCGTCGTGCCGTGATGTAGACCCCGCAAATAAGAAGAACGGAACCTAACACTGCGAGAAAATTTTGAAAACCAGCGAAAAAGGGATCTGAAGGAAAAAGTTGGAGCTCAAATTGCCCACCGCTAAAATGAGCGACAACATCGGCATAAATACTCGGAGTGCTCATCCCCAAGGCCAACATTAACAATGTGAGACCTGACCTAATCAATAGTCTCTCTGGAGCCAAACGTAATTTAAAGTAATCGACAACCTTGTTCAGTAGTTCGTACATTTGGCTAGATCTCATTGCAAAAAATCCGTTTATCTCACGGTAACGATCGGCTCATTAGACTCGCCAATTGGTCTTTAAACCAGCCTCTATTGCTTAGTGATAGAAAATGATTCAGCTTTTTCTTATGCCTACATCGACCAATTACGCGTGAGCTACACTCAATACAGGCTTGCTTATTTGCCAATCTTTTTTTAAAGGTCAATAAAGTTAGCCACCATACAACACCATCTTCGTCATCAACCTCAAAAAGTTCTTTGTAATCAGTGATCAGCCCAGCCTTACCATGTGCAAGTTCACCATACTCGAACCTCTCGCCTCCCCGCTGATGCGTGGCTACAGAGTAAAGATATGGGACTAAGCAGGTTTCAACGAACCCACACAGGGATTTGTTTTTACTCAGTAAATCCATCAACCTCAGAGGTGAGCCCAGGCAAAGTGATTGGTCGCCAGGGTTAACATGAAAATTTCCATCGACAGGAATTCGACCTGCAATCTCAAAGACCATAGGCAGGTTGTCAGGGAAATCATTTGGAATTGCGATCTTAAGTTCGAATTCGTCAGAGAAAGTCTGTTGATTTTGGACGTTGATTCGAAACTTGAACGCCCCCTCAAGTATTACTTGATCTCCGGCAACTGGCAAAACAGCCATTTCCGGATGGGCTTTCAAAAACTCGCCAACCCATCCATATATTTGGCTCAAATTAGCCTTTAATTTGCTTGCCACGGCTTCGCTGGCGAACCTTCAATGACATAGTAAGGAGCCGCTATGGCTGGCGCTTCTATCAGGGCACATGCAGCGAACACCGTCCCCAAAGATTTCATCGATGTTGGACTGAGTGACACCGACATCTTTTGGTCTAAACGCTCGGAAATTGTTGCCAAGTTTGGGGAGCTGAATATAAACCTCATGTCGTTCTTTAATTGTTCGATCCACAATCTAAAGCTGACCTCAAGCCTCAACTCAGCCCCCTCGCGTGTAATCCACTTGTCTGTGAAGTCCTCCAAGGGGTTTACTGGGTTTGGAACTCTGGGTGACTCATGATTAACATGATTTTCCATACCAAAGACAATTGACTTCAGCGCAGACAAAACATCAGCCTCACCGCTATAGGCCCTTGCTGCAAGTGTCGTAATGATGATTGATACAGGCTTCAAATGGGGTGCTGTCCGAAACCAATAATCGCGGTGCCTTTTTAGGATCTGGATCACCTGTTGCAAGGGAGAGCGTTTTTTATAGAGAGGGAGTGGCTCAACACCGGCCCTCACACCTGGCCATTCAGTGCTTTTCATACCCAGTTGAATCCTTGATTCAAACCAAATGGCAAATCCCTCTGGATTGCTTACTGGCCATTCATCGCTGATCTGATCAAAGTTTGATTCACGCTGATCAGTAATGAATAAGACATTGTTAGAAATGCTGCTAGCTAACGAGCGGTTAACTTGTTTTGACTCAAGAAGAATCAAATTTTGGCTTATCCGTGGCAATGAAGCTGGAATTGAGGGAACAATATCCATATGAAATGCGAGACTGTCACGGTAACTTAATCTCAAACAACGATTCTTTTCCTCAATATCATCGGCTATGTTCCTCGCTTTTCGATAAGATTTCAGCTCAGCCTTGATCAAGCCTTTTAGTTCTGCTTGTGTATGAGTACTTGGGGAAATGCCACGATCTAACCTGCAGGTGAGATCAAGATCATATTCTTCAGTTTGACCTAGGGGACGAATCGCTGTTCCGAGTCGAAAAGATCCTTGTGAATGGACGTGAGGTGAAAACTCACGTATTGAAGAAAGATCTCGACTGAACCAGTCTCCAAGATCTTCATATCGTTCAGCCGCCCTAATGTATGCCGACTCTGGCAATTCAATTTCAAGGGCGAGGGCTTCGGCTAATGCTTTGTTTGCTTCGGTGATTTGCACAGGAGTGCCTCCTAATCAAGGATTGAAAAATTCCCCTTCCTAGTTGGTGTCCCCTGTTTGACTTGAGTTTGAATTAGTCAAACTTGTTTTCTGATTGCCTGCATCTGGCAACTCTTTTACGTGACTTACTAAAAATAAACTTCCGTGGAGTCTTTCTTTAAAACTTCTAGAAACGGCGGTCAGTCCAATTTTAAGCTTCAACTTCCAGAACCGGACCGCGATTTTTCATCCAAGAAATATCGCCAGTCCGATTCTCAAGGAACATCCACGTGCATTGACTTCAACTTGAGCACGCCACCTCAAAACTCTGATTCAGTTCACTCTTAGCTGAAAACAGTTCAGTTTTAAGCTGTTAAGTTCACTTTTTAACTGTGAGTGTGGATTAATCCCAGCTCAACGCACCACCAGTTTGGTACTCAGTTACACGGCGCTCAAAGAAGTTGGTTTCTTTCTTCAAGTCCATCATTTCGCTCATCCATGGGAATGGGTTGCTTGCGCCTTCGTACAAGGTGCCCAAGCCAATCTGGTTGGAACGGCGGTTGCAAATAAACTTCATGTATTCCATAAACTGGGCAGAATTCAAGCCCAACACGCCGCGTGGCATGGTGTCTACGGCATACGCGTGTTCAAGTTCAACAGCCTTGCGGAACATGGCCTTGATCTCTTCCTTGAATTCCGGGGTCCAAAGGTGTGGGTTTTCCAGTTTCACGGTGTTGATCAGGTCGATACCGAATGTGCAGTGTGCAGACCTGTCTCTTATACACATCTCCGAGCCCACGAGACCTCTCTACATCTCG
>CAJXPC010000081.1 GCA_913057845.1 uncultured Pseudomonadota bacterium | reverse complement strand
CCTCTCTATTCGTCGGCAGCGTCAGATGTGTATAAGAGACAGCAGTATACCTGCACATCGAGCTTCTAACTTTTTACTTACAACTTCATCTAAAAGTAACGACGAGTAAACGATAATTTGTGGCTGTTTTGCAAGCCGATGTTTTCCAGAATCGAGCTCTTCGAGAAATTCAAACCCATCCATCACTGGCATTTGTAAATCTAATAACACTAGGTCAAATCCTTCTTGAACTTTTTCGAGCCCTTCTTTACCGTTTGTCGAAATTTCAACACTAAAGCCGATGCCCGTTAGCATTCTCACCGCAAGATCTCTAGCCGCAGGATCGTCGTCAATGATCAAGGCGCTTTTTGAATCCAGATTATTCTCAAAAATCGTCCTGATGTGAGCGAGTAATATATCTTTATCGATAGGCTTTTGAACAAACGCTTTTGCTCCAAACGACCTCGCAGTTTGAACGTCATCTAACGTACTAATTACGACAATTGGTATATTTATAAGACCGGCATCATTATTGATCTCGGAGATTGTGTTCCAACCATCCTTACCTGGCATCAAAATATCTACTAAAATAAGATCAGGCGTATGAAGTTGAGATTTTTTAATTCCATCGAACCCATTATATGCAGAAATAATTCGTAAGTTTTCGCCAGCTAATTTGCGCCGAATTATATCGTGTATGTTTTTATCATCATCTATAATAAGAATAAGAGGGTCATTAGAAGATGCAATTATTTCGTCATCAACTTCTTGCGCTTCAGTAGTGGCGAGACTAAATGATTCGTAGTTACGAGGAATTCGAAGTGTGAACGCTGAACCAACTCCTTCTTCACTTGCTACGTCAACGCTACCCCCCATCATTTCTACAAGGGTCTTAGTTATTGTCAACCCTAATCCAGTCCCCCCAAACTTAGACGTCGTATCTTCACTGGCTTGGCTAAACTCCTCAAATATTTTCTGAAGCTGTTCTTTTTTCATCCCTATGCCAGTATCTTTAACAGTAAAGACAATGACTTCATTGCCGTTATTGGCTGATGAATCAACAGTTAACGTTACCAGTCCATTACTAGTGAATTTGCAGGCATTGCTAATTAAATTAATTATACATTGACGTAATCTAGTCTCATCGTTTTTCATTAGTCCGAGATCACTGAGGGACTCGAAAACTATTTGATTATTATTTTTTTCACCAAGAGGTGCTGCCAATCCGTTAATCATTCCAAGAGTATTCTCAAGATCAAACTCAGATATATATAATTCTAAACGCCCGGCTTCAATCTTTGAGATATCTAATATATCATTGATTAAGTTAAGCAGATGACTTCCTGAATCAGTGATTCGTTTTAAATCTTCGGCCATCGTTTCGACACCTAAGTCTTCTGCTTCCTCCATGAGCAATTCTGAATAACCAATGATCGCGTTTAGCGGTGTCCTCAACTCATGACTCATATTTGCCAAGAATTTACTTTTTGCTAAATTCGCATCATTTGCCTCATCTCGAGCAGATTCTACTTCTTCGGTCCGCGCAGTTATTAAGGCTAAAACTTCATCGGACATTCGCGCAAATGCTAGTGAAATTAATTTCGTAGAATTCTCATCTGCATCAACGCCTGCTTCTAGTGACTCAGTAAGCCTCTCCATGTTTTGGATATCATCAAGAATAAGCGATTTAGCTTCTCCATCTAATTGATCCGCTAAAATCTTCATTTTTCCAATAATTAGGAGTTCTCTTTCTAACCTCTGCTGCGCTCTATTACTTCGTTCTTTTTCCAATTCTCGCAAACTTTTTCGATAACTAGTAAGCGCTGAGACCAGCTGTCCAATTTCATCGTTTTCACTAGCGAATATACTTTTTTTAGCAACCGCTTCGGCACTTAGGTTTCCATGTGTAAGCTCATTTAGAACATAAATCGCACCACTCAATCTATCAAAAATCTGTCGCTGGATAAGATACATAGTGCCAAGTATTAGGGCTAGTGCGATGAGAGAATACGCGAACACACTAATCGTAATTCTATCTATGACGCTGGTTGTTTCAGTAATATCCCTGGACAAGACCAAACGTATATCTGCTCCTTCTACAGAATCCTCACTTAAAGGAAGAAGTGAGAAAACAGATGCTACTCCTGCAGCATCACATCTATCGATACTTAACTTTATATAATTAAGAGCTTTGCAGGATAATCTGAATTGAGAGCCTGGAGCTATTAAGGTGCGGATAGAGCGATCGTCACTCAGAGCACTGAGCAAGATGAATTTTGCCGATGTTAACTCGACCGAATCTTCTTCGCTGTAGATACTGTCATCCCGATTCGTATTGTAGACATTGACACCAAGGTTTAATTCACCACCAAGCCTTTCAACGGCCTCTGAAAGTGGTTTTCCGACCAAAACAATAAATTCTGCACTTCCATTAACGCTCACAGGAAAAGCATGGACTATTGAAAAATTATCTCGCTCCGGCGTGGACTGGGACATGTAACCAGTCCAGGGGTTACCAGATGCGGCGATCTGACCGAAAAGCTCAAACCTTGAACCCATGTCTAAAAAATTAGTTTCAAATATTGTTGAGCAAGGGTCAAAGTCTCTAGAGAAAACCGATTTTTGGCAGACCAAGGGCTCAAAGTTTCTGGCAGAAATAACGGAATAAAAACTGATTTCTCGCCTCTGGATAGGCGCACCAAAAAATAAACGTAAATATCGATTTGAGGCTCGAGCGTCTCGAGCAAGCACCGCTTCGACAAGCGGATTTAGCACTTCCTCGGTACTCGTGCCGCTCAGATCCAATTGGTATATGCCCGGACCATCTCCTCTATTTAGGGGACTTGGATTTTCGGGAGACCAGAAGTACGAACTCTGGCCTTGTAACCCAAAATTCTCAAGCAATAATCTGTCGGCACCTATCAGTCGATCCCAGGTTTCCCGATAACTAGATATCTGAAGGCTATTATTCGCTTCTTCTTGGACAGAAATTTTCTCATCCATGAAAAAAAGAACGACACTTGCTGAAGAGATAGCGCCCACGACAGAGATCAACAGCAGTAACGTTCTAATATTCATTTCTTAACCCAATTTATCTGTCGCTTAATCAGAAAATCTAGCCTCATCAAACTTTTCCTCTAAAGAAATCGTTTGATTGTACCGACCTGGATATACACTCGTTGCAATTACTCCGACTGATTTATCAGATGGATTTATCCAAAATCCAGTATTAAAAATTCCACCCCAAGTATAATAATCCACAACGGATGCATCATCCTCATCAAGCGCTATTCCAAATCCAGCTCCAAAAACATTATTGCCAATCATCGCGGGATAATTCAGATTTTGAACTTGCTCTTTTTGCATCATATCCACAGACGATGAATCGAGTATCTGCACACCGTTTAAGGTGCCCCCATTCGCAATCATAGATAGAAAGACGAGATAATCGTGAACCGACATTGTCATACCACCGCCACCTGATTCAAATTTAAAATCAGGTGAGGTAGGCCCACAACTCAAAAACGGATTACCATCGTGTGATATTTTCCAATCAATGTCAGAACCGTCTACACGACCAAGCGCTGTTGCGCCGGCAAGCGGCGAAACGGCAATAGCGGCCACTTGACTGTCGGCTACTTCTTGCGAATATTGAAAAGTTGAGCGATCCATGCCCAAGGGTTGCAGTATTTTCTTATCAATATTCTCAAAAAGAGTTTGCCCGGTTACGACCTGAATAATCGCTCCCAGGACGTCGATACCAACGGAATAATTCCATTCGGTTCCGGGTTGGGCAACAAGAGGTATCTGTGACAAAACATCCATATTCTCATCGGCGCTATTGCACGTGTTATACGGTCCTAGCTCGTCATAAAGCTGAGCTACATCGCCCTGACCTGTAACTGCCGTGCCATAAGTCAGCCCGGAAGTATGAGTAATTAGATCAAGTATTGTTATGCCCCTATTCGCCTCTTCTAGGTTTTCAAGACTTCCCCCAGGCGCGACAAACATGTCAGCGAACTCCGGCAAGTATTCTGAAATCTCATCATTGAGAGCTAACTTACCCTCCTCTATTAACTTAAAAACTACCACGCTAACTAATGGCTTTGTCATCGAAGCAACCTGATAACGGGTGTAGATGTCTACGTTAGCTCCAGTGCCAATCTGCATTGCGCCTAAGGCCGAAGAATAAAATATTTCACCATCCTTAGCAGCCGCGACAACATAATTAGGAATAAGACCATCATAGTAAAGCGCCTTAAGTTCGCTATCGGCTTCTGACAATTTGTCAGCATCATAGCCGGCGTCTAATGGACTAACTAAAGGCATTTCGGCGACAGCTGAAATAGAAAACGATGCCAAAAGGATACATAAAACTGGTGATATTTTTTTTGAACACATACCGGTAATCTCCTCTATACCCCAGACATTTGTTGAGGTTGATTTCTAATCTGAAAAATTTCTTCCTTAAGCCTTCTTGCTTTTTCATTGCTTGTTAATAGCGCCGAAAAAATATTGTCTAATTCTTGCATTTCTTTTGAATAGAATTCAAAAATTTCTGCAGTTTTTTTCAAGCTGCTAATGCCGTTTCTCCATTCGCTTCTATTTTTCTTTATAGCGGTCTCGATAAAGAGCGGCTGGCAGTAAGTAAAGAAAAAAGATCCATTGCTAGTTGTTTTCGCACAAGTTACATCAAAATTTTCATCACGATTAAACTCGTTGTAAAACCTTATTAGCTCTTCCTCTAACACGGTTACTTTTTCTTGCGCAGAAAAATCGGTACTTATGAATGGGTTTTGTAAAATCCAACTCAATTTTAGCGTATCCGAAGCCGAAAAAGCTGGAGTCACCGAGCTCGCCATGATGAGAGTTAGTGCTACCAACCCGAAATTTAGTCTCATCTATTCGTCCCTTCTAAAAAATTTCGTTTACCGTAAGCTAGTCTTACAAGAGTATAAAACGGCGTCAATCAATACCGAGTTGCGCAAGCCGATCCGGAATCTTTGGAGCGGAAACTGAAGGCATGTTGGGCCCAGAGAGACTTTTGAGAAACTCCATGATAGCCAGACGCTCATCTTGTGTTAGCTGATCGCCGAAAGTGTGGCCCATGTTGCCCCGACCGAATCCCTCAGTATCGTAGATGAACATCTGGTCGAGAGACTCACGGCTCAAATGCGACGCAGTTCTCATGATACGATCGCTCTCTTCCAGCTCCTCACGAGATAATGTTGAAAAAACCATTCCCATGCTCTCGAGATCATAGGCGTTCGGGTCCTCGTCCCTTGTCCATATCTCCGGGCGGAGCTTCGAGTTCAGCACCGCTTCCACGGTTGGCACCGATCCATTATGAAAGTAAGGTGCGGTTGCCCAGACCCCGACTAGTGGCGGAGGGACGTATCCCTTCCCCTCGAGAGGAGCGTAGATAGTGCCTAACTCAGGCTTTCCCTGCGATGCAAAGTAGGTTTGGAGTTTCGTTATGTGATCATTTACCGGTCCGAGAACCTTTACAATTTCGTTATACGCGGTATCTGTACGAACGTTTTCGTATTCCGTGCCGTCATATTTTACCGTCCAAGAGCCTGGCAAGCTAAAGTCAGGGTTGTCACCGATTTTGGTATAGCTGCCGTGGCACTTGAAGCAAGCTCTAAAATTATCCCAATCCTCCGGATAAGTGCGGTCGTGAAATATATCGGCGCCCTTCTGAACTAGCTTTGCATCAAGCCTCTCTGGAAACTCGGGAGATACGGTCTCTCGGGCGAAAGCTAAGGCTTTGGCTGTTGAAGCAACATGATCGGCATGAATGTCGTTAGCGTTTGCCTGTACACCAGTGAAGTTAAACGAAAAGTGTCCAGCGTCGTAGGGATTACCATCTCCATACCAATAGTCAAATGGTTTGTACTTCATTAACCACCACGGCATAGGGTTTACCGGTGGCGCCATATTGTTCTCGATTAAGTCGGTCAACTCTGTCTTCACTGCGCTAACAGCTAGACCTTTGTTTTCCGGATCTTCAAGTGTCGCACCGTGAGCCCACACACCGAAGGGACCATAATTGTCCCCGCGACTCGTCCTTTCGGCTGTGAGGGGTTGTACTGCATAACCTCCACTCATCAGCTCAGCCACGACCTTTCGCTCGGCGGTATTTAGAGCAGCCATGATCTGCAGCATATTTGGCCCTTCGGTTCCTTCCGGACGCGGGGGACTCTGCATTACCGTATTACTCCCCAGTCCTGCTATCACCTGGCCATTTACTACTCCCGAGTGGCATGCAAAACAACTTAAGCCCTTGAGTTCTACGCCGTCTCTCTCAAAGACAACGTCTCCCAAGGAGATATCAGACGCCACATCACGCGTGGGTGGCGATGGCAGGCTTCCATTGACCAAAAATTTCCCGTCTGCTGTGGATTTGTCATAACCTAGAGAGTCCTTTTCAGCAACTGCAGCAGAATCAAGCGCCCGCGTAAAACTAAGAGGCATTGCTGAGTAGAACATGTTACCTGAGAAGATTTCTCTAAGACCCTCACTAGCCCGATCGGATAGGTGAGCCTCGTCGAAACCGAGATAGTCTAAGGAATTAGCATTGAGGGTCCGCTCATTCGACGTGCCTGGCTCTATCGCGAAACTCATCATTGACGAGAGAGCAATTATCGCTGCACAAACTAATAACCGCGGGGTTTTTCTTAACAACTGAAGAATTTTTAACAAAACAATTTCCTTCTATCATAATTTTTACTGAAAACACCAGCATTATTACCTTTCACCGCAAAGGTAGCAAATGTTCCACACGACGTTTATCCCGGAGCAAGGTGGCAGCTCCGGAAATCGCTTTGCTTACTTGGATCAAAGGGTAGGTGAAGTTAAAGTAGAATACTATTTTAAGGGTGATTTTCTTTGATGCCTTCCGATTGTCTAGATTGGATGTAAAAGCAAATTATGGAGCATTTCTGAGCAAGTGGGGGTACCCCCGGGGGTGGGGTCTGAGTCGGCTTGACACGCGGGGTCATAATACAGGTCATTCCACCACACAGAGGCCCTGAATATGTAGATCAAGCGGTCGCCGGACGATCGTGAGGGATAGCTGGACGCTCAGAGGAGTCCCTATGCCTTTGAACAGCATTTTGATGATGAGCTAGTAGTCGCAGTAGAAGACGAGCGCCCTACCCGGATTAAGCCTGAATAGCTGGGCTGCGATGTTATTCACGCGAACAGGACTGATCGAGGGCTGGCTGAGGATCGTCTTCGTAGCTTTTGGGAAGACTCATAGAAGAGCAAGA
>CAJXPC010000080.1 GCA_913057845.1 uncultured Pseudomonadota bacterium | reverse complement strand
TATAAGAGACAGCGATAAGCCTGAGTGAGTCAGGCGTGTTGCGCCGCCAACAATGATCATACAAAAAACCATAAACCCACAAATTGCCAACCAGCTGACAACTTGTTTTTGATGGATAGCTTGAAGTTTTTCCATGTTTTTTAAATCCCTATAGATCGTCAGAATTCGACTTGATCTCGGCCTTTAAGTTTCAACATAGATCGAGCTTCGTCTGGCGTTGCAGTTTGGAGTCCTAAGTCTTCCATGATTCTCTTAATTTTGGCGACTTGTTCAGCATTGGATTTTGCAAGTGTTCCTTTGCTACCCCATAAACTATCTTCCAGACCAACCCGTACGTTGCCACCCATCACGGCAGACTGAGCGGCAACATACATCTGATTGCTGCCAGCGCCGAGCACTGACCATAAGTAATCGTTCCCAAACAATCGGTCTGCTGTGCGTTTCATATGCATGACATCTTCAGCATGAGGGCCTATGCCGCCTCGTAAACCAAACACGGATTGAATCAGGAATGGAGGCTTAATCAGGCCGCGATCAATAAAATGTGCCGCGGTATACAGGTGTCCAATGTCATAGCATTCAATTTCGAATCGGGTATTGCTGTTACCACACGATTCTAAAATGTATGCGATGTCTTTAAATGTATTTTTAAAAATACGATCGTCGGATTCTTCTAAATAAGGTCTCTCCCAATCATGCTTGAAATCCTTGAATCGATTCAACATCTCGTAGAGTCCAAAGTTCATGGAGCCCATATTTAAAGAGGCCAGTTCGGGTTTTAATTGCAGTGCTGGCTGCAATCTTTCTTCGACACTCATGGTCGGGGCGCCACCTGTGGTGATGTTGACGACAACATCACTATTTTTCGTAATTGTCGGTAAAAATTGACGAAACATATCAGGGTCTTGGGTTGGTCTCCCATCTTTCGGGTCTCTGGCATGTAAGTGGACGATGGCTGCCCCGGCTTCAGCGGCACCTATCGCGGCCTCAGCAATTTCTTCTGGTGTAACTGGAAGGTAGGGCGACATTGAAGGTGTGTGTATTGAACCCGTCACAGCACACGTAATAATTACTTTATTAGCCATAATATTCCTTGGGTACTAGTTGTTATTTAGAAGTCGCGTTAAAGCACTCGATATTCAAGCGCAAAACCTGATGCTGAGTGAAAAAAGACTAACATAAAAAATATTTCTTTTAGCTAATCATGTGATTTGGTATTTCTTTTGTGAGCAATAAGTGCCATCAAGCGTTGATCCCTCCAGGATTCTCTTTCCCGAATTTCTGAAAACGGCATGATATCTCTGCGCTGAGCCTCTACCTTCTTTACTAACTCTTCGGTCCAGTTGGGGTAGTTGGTGTTGCTCATCATTTCTGAATAAGCATCGCCGAATCGTGCTGCATAATCGGCAATTCCACCGGGTGCGTTAAGGTCGATAGTCTCGAAAGGTCCCATAAATGCCCATCTAAGCCCCAAGCCGTCTTTTATGGTTTTGTCCAAGTCTTCTACTGAAACATAATCCTCATCGACTAGACGCCAAGCTTCTCGCAATAATGCCGCTTGTAGTCTGTTGAGAATAAAACCCGCCACTTCTTTTTTGACAATAATCGGCGCTTGTCCGACTGATTGATGAAGGTCGTACGTCTTTTGCGTGACCTCAGAGCTGGTCCATGGCGACGGAGAGACTTCGACGATCGGTGCAATGTGTGGCGGATTGACCGGGTGAGCCACAATACATCGATGTCGACCTGCTAAGTGTTCGCTAAATAACGATGTTTGTATGGTCGATGTCGAACTTGCGAGAATGCAGTGCTCGGGTGCGAATTGGTCTAATGAGCTGAAGACTCCTTTTTTGATGTCAAGATTTTCCGAGGTGTTCTCTTGCACATAATCAGCGTTTGATACTGCTTCCTCAATCGATTGGGCAGGTGTGATACGAAGGAGAATTTTTTCGGGGTCTTCATCAATCAAGCCATATTTTTTGAGATCAGCCAGTCCATGGCCAATTAAGTCAATTGCTTGCGCGACCGCACCGTTGACGTTGTCGTAGAGCATGACTGGATGGTTAGCCCTGGCGAACACGATGGACCATGCGCGACCGATGAGCCCTGAACCGATGATGGCAATATTTTTCATTTTTATCCCTATAACTGTAAGAGTATTAGTCGGTTTATAGAACGTTATTTGAAGACCTTATAACTATGTTTTTCTTATAAAATGATACTCGTTTTAGATGTTTTAGGATTGCCTTTTATCCATTGCGTCACGTGGGATAATTTGTAATACAGGGTATGATCTAGTGCGTGTCATTTAGCGAAGTATATTGTTGGTTAGGGCCCACAGTCAGTGGACGGTCTGATGTGTGATTATGATCTGCTGTATCGAGGTAAAAGTGAATTCTAAATCAGTCAAAATGGACCATAAGAATCTAATGTTAAATATCTTGGCGATTGAGACCTCCACAGAGATGTGTTCAGTTGCTTTGTCGGTCGGTGGAGAACTGACTTTTTCAGAAAAGCATGTCGGTCAAAAGCACTCAGAAGAAGTGTTGCCTATGATCGACCAACTGATTTTGAAATCAGACATAGTTCTTAATCAGATCGATGTCATTGGCTTTGGTGCTGGCCCAGGCTCGTTCACGGGGGTACGTCTAGCCTGTGGTGTTGCTCAAGGGCTTGCATTTGGCTTAAGCGTGCCGGTAGTTCCGGTCTCCTCTTTGGAGGCGCTTGCTCAAGCAACTAATTTTGACCGCGTGTTGATATGTCAAGATGCGCGGATGAATCAGGTGTATGCCGCGGCATATGAGAGAAAAGGTGATATTTGGTCACCTTTAACCGAGCCATATGTGTGCGACCCACAAGATGTCACTGTGCCGTTGGGTGGACGTTGGGTTGTATGCGGCAGTGGTCTTTCTTCCTATGCAGAGGCGTTTGAGTCTTATTTTGGTTTATCTGGGCCAACGGTAAATGTTGACTACGTTAGTCCTTCAGCGAGAGAAGTCTTACTCATTACTGAACGAGAATATAAAAATGGTCAGTATGTCTCAGCGGAGAATGCGGCTCCGATGTATGTTCGCAATAAGGTGGCACTTACGTTAGATGAACAAGCCTCTCGATAACTTAAATCTGCTCGTTAGACCGATGTTAGAGATGGACTTGCCGTCGGTTCTAAAAATAGAGAAAGTGATTTATGCGTACCCGTGGACGCATGGAAATTTTAGCGATTGTTTGGCTTCTGGATATCGATGCTATGTTTTGATCTGCGATGGTAAGCTCATTGCTTACGCAGTCCAGATGACAATATTGGACGAGATGCATCTGCTCAACTTGACCGTGGCCGCTGGTTTTCAGAAAAAAGGGTTTGGTCGTTATTTTTTAGAGTCGCTCGTTAGGGACGCACTCGCATTTCAGGCGGTTAAGATGATTTTGGAAGTTAGACGTTTCAATTACGCCGCTATATATTTGTATGAATCATTAAACTTTGAACAAATTGGATTGCGTAAGAATTATTATCCAGCTCGAAATGGTCGAGAAGATGCAATTGTGATGGAGATGTTGTTTTGAGCACGAGGGAAGAAATTTTGAAGGAGCTTGGCATAACACCCATCTGGAAGCTGAGTAAGGGTTCTTATGCTATCTCTAGCGTCGAAACTCGGGATAGTGTGTCATCCCAACTTTTGCTTAAGACTGGTGCTCTTGCGAAGGCTGGGCAGTTAAGCAAAGGCTTGGTGGGTAAAGGTGAGTCTAGTGTTTTGTTGGAGTCCGGCAGTCATGTTGTTCTGGGATCAGGTGACCGCCAAGCGGAGTGGTTGTTCGTTGGAGAGACGCAAGGAGTAGAAGAGAGTTTATCGGGTGATTCTTTCTCAGGAGAGGCGGGAAAACTTTTCGACAACATGTTGTCTGCAATCCATTTACGCAGGAATGACAAAGTCTATTTATTGAGTGTCGTGCAGCGCCGAATTCCAAATGACCAAGAGTCTGGCCATCAAGAGAGTGTGTCTTGCGCTGATTTTCTCGAACAACAGGTTCGATCTATTCAACCTTCAGTCATCGTGGTGTTGGGCAAACTTGCTGCAGAGCGTCTTATCGGACTCGATCGAGATTTTTCTGATTACCGTCAAATGACGTATGAGTGTTGGGGCGTGAATCTTATTACGACTTATCATCCCCAGCATTTATTAGATAATCCGAAAGATAAAGCTGATGCGTGGAAAGATCTTTGTTTCGCTATCGATGTAATGAACAGGGCTGAGCGTGCTAGCGCACCGGTGAGCTAAAACCAATGATGAGTTCAAGACCCATTCAAGCCATAATCAATCGGGAGGCGATGCGTCACAATGTCTCGATAATTCAAAAGCTATCGGGGAAATCGAAAGTTTTTGGTGTGGTCAAGGCAGATGGATATGGACATGGATTGAGTCGTATTTATCCCGCTCTTGCTCAGCTTGACGGGTTGGCGGTTATTGAGATGGATGCGGCTGCTTACTTGAGGGGGCTGGACGCTTGTCGCCCTATACTATTGCTTGAAGGTGTTTTTAGTCTTGAAGAGTTGAGACATGCTGCGGATCTTAAGCTTGATTTAGTCGTCCACAATGTTGAGCAGATTACCTTGCTCGAAAAATGTGGATTAGCGCATTCATTTCATGTGTTCTTAAAAATAAATACAGGCATGAATCGTCTGGGCATTGCAGTTGATCAGGCAGTTCAATGTTATGAAGCGCTTTGTCGATTGCCTGCGGTTGAGCGGGTGACGGCGATGACTCATTATGCTGAAGCTGATACGGCTAGAGGTGTTGATTGGCAGAACGAAAAACTTTTAGAAGCGCTCGGGCCTCTGAGTATTCCCGTCTCAAGGAGTAACTCGGCAGCATTGATTCGTTTTGGTGCTGATAATGAGAGTTGGATTCGACCTGGAATCGTGCTCTATGGCGCATCACCTATTACGGATGTTCCTGCTAGCTCACTGGGATTAAAACCTGTGATGACGCTTAAATCCGGAATAATTGGGGTACAAGAACTCAACTCGGGTGACCGGGTGGGCTACGGTGGCATGTTCACAGCAAGGCGAAATATGAAGGTCGGAATTGTTGCTGGAGGATATGGTGATGGTTATCCCCGATCGATCCCTAATGGCAGCCCGGTGATGGTTGATGGTATTCGTGTGTCCACGGTAGGAAGGGTTTCGATGGACACGTTTGCGGTCGACTTAACTGATGTCCCGGCCGCAGGTGTTGGCTCAAGTGTCGTGCTATGGGGAGAGGGGCTACCTGTTGAGGAGGTCGCCCATCAGGCCGGAACTATTGGTTACGAGCTATTGACTCGAGTGACTGCTCGAGTTCCTTTTGTGTGTGCTGACTGAAATGGTGATTACCAATCGTGGCATAGATATAATGGCTTATGAGCAAATCTAAGACGGCATTTTTGTGTTCCAGTTGTGGCGAGCAGACTCAAAAGTGGGCTGGGCAGTGCCCCCATTGTCATGAGTGGAACGTACTCAAGGAAACGACGGTCACTCGAGGTGGAGAGCGGTATCAGCCCTTAAATAATACCAACAGTTTGATCCCGATAGGGGAGATCGAGGCCACAGAGGAGGCGAGGTTTTCGACCCATAGCAGCGAGTTGGATCGGGTGCTGGGTGGTGGTCTTGTGAGGGGTGGTGTGGTTCTTATCGGGGGTGACCCAGGAATCGGAAAGTCGACCTTGTTACTCCAAGCCATGAGTGCGATGAGTGAGCACCATAAGGCCATTTATGTCAGTGGTGAGGAGTCATCGCAACAAATTGGACTCAGAGCGCAACGATTGGATTTGAAGTCGGATAAATTGTTGCTGCTATCAGAAATTCAACTGAACAGAATCCTAGATACCCTAACTCGAGAGAAGCCTGATGTTGCAGTCATCGATTCAATCCAGACAGTGTATTCAGAGGACATACAGCCCGCACCGGGCAGTGTGTCGCAGGTTAGAGAGTGCGCAGCGCAACTGACGCGCTTCGCTAAAGCAAGTGGCACAACATTGTTATTGGTCGGTCATGTGACGAAAGAGGGAGCTATTGCCGGACCTCGTGTGCTTGAGCATATTGTGGACACGGTTTTGTATTTTGAGGGAGATGCTCACTCGAGTTTTCGTTTGGTTCGTTCGATTAAAAATCGTTTTGGGGCAGCTAATGAACTGGGTGTTTTTGCCATGACAGATCGAGGGTTACGGGGTGTGTCTAATCCATCTGCGTTATTTTTGTCACAGCATGAAAAAGAAGTTGCTGGCTGTTGCGTCATGGTGACGCAAGAGGGTAGCCGTCCTCTTTTGGTCGAGTTACAGGCACTTGTTGATACGTCTCATTCGGCGAATTCAAGGCGACTTACTGTTGGGCTTGAGCAAAATAGATTGGCGATGCTGCTAGCGGTGCTGCACCGACACGCGGGTATAGCAGCGTTCGATCAAGATGTTTTTGTTAATGCGGTTGGCGGTGTAAGAATCAATGAGCCGGCATCGGATTTGCCCGTGATTTTGGCGATCGTGTCGTCATTGAGAGGCAAAGTGGTGGGTGGTAAAACCGTAGCGTTTGGTGAGATCGGTTTGTCTGGTGAGGTCAGAGCGGTACAGCGTGGTCAGGATCGTTTGAAAGAAGCACTTAAGTTGGGGTTTAACCGAGCTATTATTCCTGCAGCAAATGCACCTAAAACCAGTCCAAAAGGTATTGAGTTGATCAAGGTAGAGCACATTAGCCAAGCCATTGATGCGGTATTTTAGATAAATTGATAGGGTGTAAGAGAACTTAATAAAAAGGTGTGATTGGTAATGAGTGACGCGTTTAATAAAGAGCTTGAAAAAAACAAAGGAAATTATGCGCCGTTGTCTCCTGTCTCTCTCATCGCGTGGGCGGCAAATGTTTATCCAGATCGTCTGGCTGTTGTTTACGGAGAGCAGCAGCAGACATGGAAAGAAACCTATACGCGATGTAGGCGGTTTGCCTCCGCGTTAGTAAGGCTTGGGGTGGAGTATGGGGATACCGTTGCGATCATGGCGCCTAACACGCCAGTCATGTTTGAGGCCCATTATGGGATACCAATGGCGGGTGCTGTCATTAATGCCTTAAATACGCGTTTAGATTCTGCGACGATTGCGTTCATGCTCCAACATGGAGGCGCCAAGGTTTTGTTGGTCGATCGTGAGTATCAAGGGGTAGTCAGTGCCGCGCTGGCAACCTTGGATAAAAAGCCGTTATTGATCGATATTGCTGCTGTCTCTTATACACATCTCCGAGCCCACGAGACCTCTCTACATCT
>CAJXPC010000079.1 GCA_913057845.1 uncultured Pseudomonadota bacterium | reverse complement strand
CGAGATGTAGAGAGGTCTCGTGGGCTCGGAGATGTGTATAAGAGACAGTTGTTGGAGCCTACCTCAGCCCTCATGTCGTCAATCACTATGTCGACCTCCCTAAGATCACCCTCACGCGGTGTGAGGCTGACAATTACTTGGCCATAACGGTTTTCATAAAGCGGAGCAGTATCAGTATATTTGATGCCCGCTATTGAAGTGATGGCGCGTTCTTCTTCAGGAGAGACGTGGTTTCTAACTTTTTCTTCGATCTTTTTAGTCCATCGCATGGTTTCTTCTAGTGGAGTGCCAGAGGGCATATCAACGTTGACGTAAAAGATTCGGATCGGATCGAAAGCGAAAAATTGAATATTTACGAAGCCTGCTGCAACTGCAGATAGTGCGATGACAAAACTAAGTCCTGCAAGTGATAAAAATATTTTTGGACGTCTGATTACAAACAGCAGTGCTTTGCTATATCGGTGTCGTATCAAGCGCGTTTTACTTTCTCTAATGAGTTGAATGCGAGATTTGTTATTAAAGTTTAGCTTGAGTCCCATGATGTGCGCGGGCAGCATCCAAAACGCTTCAAATAAACTAAATGCAAGTGCCAGCGTCACAACAGCAGGTACCACGAGCATAAATTTGCCCACAATTCCAGGGAGCAGCATGAGTGGTAAAAAGGCCGCAACTGTAGTGAGTACAGACGTCAGTACAGGGGCGAAAACTTCACGTAGCCCTTCTATAGATGCTGTGGCCGCGTCCAACCCTCTGGAAATTCGATAGTAAATTGCCTCTACGACTACTACGGTGTCGTCCACCAACATGCCTAAAGCAATCACGACTCCGAGGAGTATGGATACGTTAAGTGTCCAACCAATGGCATAAATAACGGCGAAGGCTCCTGCAATCGAGAATGGAATGCCAAGGCTAAGCAAAATGGCCATACGTCCACCTAGAAAAGCCCAGGTTGTTGCTAGGACCAACAACAATCCCAAGCCGGCATTGATCTGCATCACGTTGATAGCTTCTTTAGTCGGAATGGTTTGGTCGTCGACTAAGTTAAGGCTGATGCCATTTTTAAAGAGAGTGGTATTTTTTTCATCGAGATATGCGCTAACGCCATCGACGAGCTCAATCGTATTCGTATAGCTTTTTTTTGTAACCGAGAGGAGTATGCCGTGTTGCCCGTTTTGACTGGCGAGTTGGATTGGCTTTTCTCTGGATGTCGAGACTGTAGCTACTGCTGATAGTGGGACGTAATCGGCATTTTGGATCAGCTTAACCGGAATGGACTTTAGAGATTCAGGATCATTTTTCTTACCCACTAATCGAACTAACCAATCTTGGTTGCCTACCGTAATGCCCCCAGCAGAAACGTCTCGAAACCATGCAAAGACCGAATCTGCGACATGGGTTGGAGATACTTGGTACGCTTCTAATTTTTTAGGATGAAATTCGACGAGTAACTCTGGATCGTGCAACCCAACGGCAAACACGTCATCAACACCTGGCAATCTTTCTAAATCGTCTCGTACTTGACGTGCAGAATTACGTAAAAGTTCGTCATCAGCCTGACCTACGACTAGAACCATTGCGGATGGAAAACCGTTGGATGTCGTGATTTCTATTATGCGTGGGTCACTGACTTCTGCCGGTAACTCCTGACTGGCCTTGTTTTGTATCTCTCGACGTAAATCGTTAATGCGTTTGTCAAAGGTTGCGCTGGAGAGATCCTGGAACCGGACCAGTATCGTTGAAATGCCCTCTTGGCTTCGCGATGAAACATAACGAATGTCCGAAACTTGTCGAATCGCATCCTCTAGCGGCTGCGTGACCAATTTCTCGACATCTTCGGTCGAGGCGCCTCTTAGACCGGTAGTGACATTGATCCAATTAAAGTTAATTTCCGGATCTTGTTCTCTTGGCATCGTGAGATAGCCGCCAATGCCCATGAGTATGACGATCGCAAACGTGAGATTTGCGATCACATGATTGGATAAGAATTGCTTAATCAGTGACATGACTTAACGCAGCATTAATAATTTACTGGTCACCAGAAATCGAAACAGGTTGACCGTCTTGCAGTCTATATTGACCTTGATGAACGACTAGAGTGTCGAGTGGAAGCTTAATGAATGCTGGGTTTCCCTCTGATGCATGAGGGAGCTCGAAGAAAGTGACTTTCTCGGCTGCATATATAAATACGCCTAGTGTGCCATTTCTTTGGACGACTAAGTCTACTGGCACATGGGGTTTATTAGTGCTCCACATTATGGTTCCAGCCGACCCTATCGGTGGTTTGTTTTTTAGAAACTTTAAACGAACAGTTTGATTACGGTCTTTCTCATTTACTACGGGCACGATTCGCTTAATTGTTACAGGGTAGGATTGTTCGCTACTAATAAAGGTAATTGACGAGCTCGCGCTTAGAGATTCAGCATCCCTTGGTTGAATCTTAGCTTCAATCTCTACTTTCTCAAGGTCGTTCAGTCGCAGTAGGGGAGAGCCTAGTGTGGTAATTTCGCCAACTTGGCCAAAACGTTCTCGAATGACCGATTTGAACGGTGCCCTAATTGAACATTTCCCTACGGATCGCTTCGCGGCCTCATACTGCGCTCGATAGAGGGCGACCAGGGATTGAGCGCTCGCAAAGTCGGTTTCTCTCACGTTCAAAGCTTCCGGAGAAATGAATCCTTTGGAGATTAATGTTTGCGCTCGGTCTAGCTGTCTTTTGCTGAGATCAAACTTAGATTGAGCCGATGTTAGATTTGCCCCCGCTTGTTGCAGTGCAATATTGTGATCTGTTGGATCCAGCTTGATTAAGACATCGCCTTTTTTAACCACTTGACCGACTTCTGCGTTGATGGCCAAGATCCTGGCGGACACTTCTGCAGATAGTTTACTGTCGTTTAGCGTCATGACGGACGCGAAGGCCGTTGTGCTTGGGTAGATCGCAATATCACCGAAACTTATTACAGCCACATTTGTTGATTCTGCATTCGTAGGGGAGAAGAACCCGCTCATAGAAAGTAGAAGAACACCCCCTGATAAATAGTTCACTAAGATCTTTCTTGCTGGCGCCATGAGAATATTTTCATTGTTCAAATTGCATTGTGTTGAATTGTTTTGATTCAGTTGTTACTTTTAATTAGGCGAGCATTTGTGCTTTGCAAAACTGATGGCATAAGTAATAAGGGTATTGGCTTTTTCTCTTTAGTGTTAGCATTCCCAAACTAATTTAAAACTAAAAAAATATTTAGTAAGAGGAGATATTATGAACGTTCTAACTCTCATGTGCATCATCGTCGTCGGTTATTGGGTGATTGGTATGACCTATATAGCAAGAAAATCAGATAAGGATTGGGAATAAGTAATTATTTAAATTCAATCTAGTCTCGTTTCAAACTAAATTTTAGAGAGCAAATAAGATATGGACACGTATATCGGAATGTGGGGATGGATTTGGGTAGTAGCGTTTTTAGTGCTATTCATTGGCATTGGTGTTTGGGGCATGAAAAAAACCAAAAATGACGAGGACTTCGCGGTGGCTCGTGGTGCATATGGCCCGATAACGTTGGCATTTGCTTTTGCAGCAACAATCGCCAGTGGGGCGACCTTCATGAGTGTGCCCGGAATGGCTTATTCGAAAGGTTTTGCAGCAATTTGGTATCCCGCAACCTATCCAATCGCTATTTACGTCGGGATGATTTTAGCGATCAAATTGATTAAGCGTGCCGGCGATAAGTTTCGTTCCAATTCATTGCCTGAATTCTTGGGGCAGCGGTACAACAGTAATTTTTTGAGAATTGCCTTTGCACTCGTCTCGATTTTGCTGGTCTACTACATTGCCGCTCAAATTGTTGCAGCAGCTACAATATTCGAGGTGTTGCTGGGTTTAAATTATCAGCATGGCATTTTAGCCAGTGTTGCAGTGATCGCCCTCTACATTACGATGGGGGGTTCTCATGCCGACATCATGACTGATGGGATACAAGGTGTGATGATGGTTTTGATCGCGCTTATTATTGGTGTGATATTTTTTATGGGTGTCGGTTTCGAAGGTACGGGCCCATCGCTCATTAACGACGCACTGGTTAAGCAAGACCCGAGTTTGGGTTGGGATAACTACTTCAAAGAGGGCGATATACTGTTCGGTAGTTTCTGGGTGATCTCATTAATTTTCGTTGCGCACATCCCGTTCGCTATGAACCCACATATCGGCAAGTTAGCGTTTGCGCTCAAAGACCCCAAACAAATTCGCACATTCATGCTGATCGCCATTCCGGTCGGTTCCATCTTGGGCTTTACTGTTTTAGGTGGACTGCACGCTCGAGCATTATTTGGTGCGGACATCAGACCTGACGCGGCTATTCCTGTTTTGTTCACACAACTCTTTCCTCCATTTTTTGCTGGACTATTAGGAGTGGGTGTGTTGTCAGCCATTATGTCGACCTCCGATGGGCTATTCATCTCCATCGCGGTTATCTTCAGTAACGATCTCTATAAAAAGACCTTCGCGCCAATCATACACAAGCACAAATCCAAAGAGCAGATTGAGCAAATAGCACTCAATACTTCTCGAGTTGCCATTGTTTTAGTTGGCGTGGTGGCTTGTTGGCTAGCGTGGGAACCACCGCAGTTTTTGGCGGTATTGCTGTGGATGGGGGTTGGTGGCATTCTCTCTGGGGCGACGGGACCTCTCTTGATTGGTTCTTTGTGGAAACGGGCTACTAAGTCTGGGGCGATTGCATCATTCTTGGTTGGCGTGATTGGCTTCGGAGCCAGCGTCATCTATTGCTTTGTGCTCAAAGATGTACCCTATAAAAATCCATTTGTGATTGCGGGCCTAAGTATTATTGCGGCAGCTGTCACGATGATCGTCGTGAGTCTATTAACAAAACGGCTGCCACAAGCACACGTTGATGATATGTTTGGTGAGTCAGCGTAAAACTTGAAATGACTGATTTAGTATTGTTAGATTAGGAAGGGAGTATGAGGTGATTAAGGATCAGTTCTCTATGTCTTCCTTCCGACTTGACGGTCGTGTAGCCCTGGTAACAGGGGCAGGCCAAGGTCTCGGGGCATCGATTTCCATAGCCTATGCGAAGGCCGGCGCGTCAGTTGTCCTACTTGGACGGACCGAAAGCTACCTACAAGAAACTGCTGATTTCATACGTCAAGATGGCGGTGAGGCCTCTGTAATCGTCTGCGATGTGACCGACGATCAAAAATTGCGTAGTTCGATAGGTGGGTTATCGCGTTTAGATATTCTGGTTAATAATGCGGGTACAAATTTTCCAGAACCTTTCCTTGATGTCAGCGACGATCATTTAGATACTATGCTTAATTTAAATGTAAGGGCCTGTTTTGTGGCTGCCCAGTCAGCAGTCCAAGTGATGTTGAGGTCTGCAGATTTAGATGAAAAAGGTGCATGTGTCGTTAATATGTCCTCTCAGATGGGGCATGTAGGCTCCCCCAATAGAACTGTTTATTGCATGACCAAGCATGCGATTGAGGGGCTTACTAAAGCGATGGCGGTCGAGTTGGCTGATAAAAATATCCGTGTGAATAGTATTGGCCCAACATTTTCAGAAACACCTATGGTTAAGCGTATCGTCGACACACCGGAGAAGAAAGAGTTCGTCACTTCTAGAATACCCATGGGTCGTTTGGCCAAACTGGAGGATGTAGCAGCAGCAGCTGTTTATCTCGCGTCACCGGCAGCGTCCATGGTTACGGGCACCCACTTACTTGTTGATGGAGGTTGGACCGCTCAGTAGACGATCTAAGATTAGTTAGGCCCTTCATCCAGAAAAGGCAACACGTGTCCTAGAATTTCTTCTGGTTTTTCTTCTTGCATCCAGTGACCGCAGTCATCAATTACACCGCCGTTAACCTGTTTGCTCACGCGCTTCAGCGATTCGTAGGTTTCTATTCCGCGACCAAAAGCGCTGCCCCCACCTAATGCTAGAACTGGCATCGTGAGCTGGCCATTTTTTTGTATCAATTTTTCGTTGTAGCGCACATCCTCATCAAGTGCACGGTAATAGGCAAAGCCAGAGCGAAGTGTGCCAGGTTGTTTGTAAGTCCTTAAGTATTCAAGCTGATCTTCATGAGAAATTGCGTTTGATTGGTATCCATAGTTGTTATAGAACCAACCAAAATAAATCTCTTCTCTGCCAGCTACTAGCGATTCCGGCAAGTCGGCTGTTTGGTGGAAGGCGTGATGCCAGCGTTTGCCATGTTGGGAGAAGGTTCCACTGCCGTCTCCTGGTACAGCGGTATCTAACATCACTAATTTTTTAATGTGTTCTGGGTTTTCTGAAGCAAGAACAAAGGCAACCGGTCCACCCAAATCGTGGGCCATCAAAAAGTATTGGTTGATGTTGAGGTGTTCGTGAATCAAACGTCGAATGTCCTCAGCGATATTGGCTTTCTCGTATCCCGTTAACGGTCGGGAGGAATCACCAAGACCTCTAAGGTCTGGCGCAATAATCGAATATTTTTGTGACAGTATGGGTATCATTTTGTGCCAGGAATACCAACTTTGAGGCCAACCATGCAGCAATACCAAGGGAAAGCCTGAACCTGCGGTCACATAGTGTAATCTAGCGTCTCTGGTCTCGAAGTGGTGATGCGTCACATCAATCATTTTTGTAATCCAAAGAAGCTATTCTGTTAAAAAAAATCACTTAGCGCCTTAGTGGTTTGTTCTGATTTCTCCTCGGCTAGGTAGTGTCCGCAATCAATCCCGAATCCTTGAACCTCAGTAGCCCATGACCGCCAAATTTTAAGCGTGTCATACCACAGTTCTAGTTTCGCTTGTTTTCCCCACAGCGCTAATACGGGGCAAGTAATTTTATGGCCAGCCTTCTGGTCGGCTAAATCATGTTCACAATCAATGGATATGCCGGCGCGGTAATCTTCACAAATGGCACGAACGGTTTCAGGGTTTTTAAAACATTTGAGATAGTCGTCGACAGCTGTTTTCGCAAAGAAGTCTCTTGACGACCGGTTGGTATGCCAACGCCAGAACCATTCAGGTGTTTGGTTTATTAGGGTCTCAGGTAATGGGCTGGGTTGAGCCAGGAAAAACCAGTGGTAGTACCCTAAGCTAAATTCTGAATTGGAGCGTTGGAACGATTCCAGCGTAGGAATGATGTCAAGAACGGCGAGTTTTTTTATAGCGGCTGGATGATCTAGAGCCATTCGGTAGGCGACTCGACCGCCTCGGTCATGCCCGGCAACGCTGAACTGTGCAAATCCAAGTTCTCGCATGACCGCAACCTGATCGCTAGCCATGGATCTTTTGCTG
>CAJXPC010000078.1 GCA_913057845.1 uncultured Pseudomonadota bacterium | reverse complement strand
CTACACCTCTCTATTCGTCGGCAGCGTCAGATGTGTATAAGAGACAGGCTTTGATAATTTCGATCACGATAAACCCTTGAGTACTAGTTACGTATGGTCCCACTTTAAACGTCGGGGGAATTGCCAGCAAGTTCAACGTTGCATATTTTAGTAATATGTACGCGTTACCCTATAGCCGTTAACTTCCGTATTGCTTTTAAATTCGCTCTGTGGATAAGTTTGTGGGTAATTCTACTCGCTAATTAGTTATAACCTGGTGTTGAATCAATCGTTTTCGGAATATATAGAGTTCATAGCAATTAATTCCCATAAAAATCATATATTTATGGATTTTTCATTGTTAAGGCTGTGTTTATTAATGATTTTTTACAGAAACATGACCGTTGTGGACTACTTGACAGGAAAAAATTCTTTGGTTGTCAATGGGTTAACAAACCCAGTGGTTTTTTGTCCATAGAATTTTCCGTTACGATATGTCCTTTAAATTTTCAAAATGAAATGTTTTAGGCCTCCAAATGAGTGAGTTGCATAGCCAATCTGAAGTATTGTCCGTGTCTCAAGTCACGAGAACGATTAAATCTCTGATTGAAAGACATTTTCCAGAGATATGGGTAAGAGGAGAAATATCGAATTTTGTTCGAGCAGCCTCTGGCCACTGTTACTTTTCCCTGAAGGACGATTCGAGCCAAGCTCGTTGCGTGTTATTCCGCTCTCGAATGGTTCAGGCTGATTTTGAAATTACGGATGGTATTGAGGTTGAATTGTTAGCGACTCCTTCGATGTTTGAGAAGCGAGGAGAGTTTCAATTAATTGCCCAATCTATTCGCAAGTCTGGTTTAGGTAGATTATTTGCTCTCTATGAAGAACAAAAAAGAAAACTCTCGGCCGAGGGGTTATTTGACGCGAGTAAGAAGAAGCCATTGCCACGTTTCCCAAGAAAAATTGGAGTTGTTACTTCTAAAGACGCAGCTGCCCTTCGTGATGTTTGTAAAACGTTGGCTGATCGTGCGCCCGGTGTGCCGGTGATCATCTATCACTCCCCAGTGCAAGGTGTCGGCGCAGGCAAGAAACTCGCAGATGCTGTGTCATCAGCTGTTGAGCGATTGGAAGTTGATGTGCTGATTATCTGTCGAGGAGGAGGTAGTCTCGAAGACTTATGGGAGTTCAATTCTGAAGAATTGGTTCGAGCAATTGCCTGTTGCCCTATTCCTGTTGTTTCAGGCGTGGGACACGAAACTGATACAACTCTGGTTGATTTCGTTTCTGACTATCGTGCTCCCACTCCAACCGCGGCCGCCAGTGCTGTGGTTTATTCTGTTAATGATGTAAATCGTGAGCTAAAAAGGCTTCTGGGTGGGTTGGTTAAAAAGATCAGAGGAAAAATTGACGTCAGACAGCAACAACTTGATTACTTGAACCGTCGACTCATTCATCCAGGAAAACGGAACGCTCTTTACGCGATAGAGCTCAATCGCATCGCAACAAGAATGAACGGGCTTGTTCATCGTTTGTTGCGCCACCAAGAATTTCGTGTAACGACGGTTGGGGTGGAGTTGCGTCGAGCGCGACCCGATGGGGCACACTCATTGGAGTTGATTCAGGATTGGCAAAAACGCATACATCGAGGAATGGTCGCTACCCTTAATCAGTTCCAAGGTCGCTTGTCAGGATTGAATAGTAGCCTGTCTCACCTCGATCCTGAGCACGTCTTATCAAGAGGTTACGCAATCGTTAGAAACAAGAAAGGTGACATTCTGCGCAGTACCAAACTCATAGCAATTGACGATCAGATGACTGTGCAACTACAGGATGGTGAACTGGAGGCCTGGGTTGCGGCAAAGCGTTCGCGTGATTCGTGATTCAACTTGTGAGAGTTTCAACCAGTCTTTGAATTTGAGTCCTGGTGTTTTGTGAGTATGGGTCGAGTACATGTTTGATTGAAAAGCTGCGTAGCCAAGTGAGCTGTCTTTTAGCCAGCTGACGCGTGGCAGCACTACCTTTATCGATCAGGGCTTGTTCGTCATACTTGCCCTCTAGGAACTCCCACACTTGACGATAGCCAACGCAGCGCATCGAAGGCATCTCTAGTGATAAATCCCAGGTTTTCTTGAGTTGAACGACTTCTTCGATGAGGCCCATAGTAATCATTTTCTTAAATCGAAGACCAATATGTTCATGCAATCTTGATCTTGATTCAGGCACAAGGGCAATATCGATTGTTTTGATAGTTGTTTGGTTTGAAATAGTGGCGTCAAGCAACTTGCTCATTGGTTCACCCGTTATATTGAATACCTCCATCGCACGTTGAATTCTTTGTGAATCGTTTGGATTGAGTCGCTTTGCTGTCTCAGGATCTATTTTTTTTAATTTTTCATGGATGTGAGGCCATCCATGCTGCTTAGCCTCTAGGTCTATCTCTTTACGAATGTCGGCATCTCGGACAGGTAATTGGTTTAATCCGTCCTTGAGGGCCTTGTAATACATCATGGTGCCACCAGCAAAAACTGGGATTGCTCCGCGACTTTTGATTTTCTTCGCTAAGTTTTCTGCGTCGACCTTGAATTGTGCGGCCGAATAGTACTCATTTGGATCAATAATGTTTATTAAGTGGTGCGGGCATTGCGATAGTGCATCCAACTCTGGTTTTGCTGTGCCGATATTCATATCGCGATAAACGAGGGCTGAGTCCACGCTGATGACCTCGATTGGTAAGTGTTGGGCAAGCTCGAGACATATGTCTGTTTTTCCTGTCGCTGTAGGACCTAAGAGACAAATTGCGTGGGTTAAGCTTTCCTCATTCATCTTGAAGTATTTGCTGAGCGGTTCTGAAATGAGCCGACTATTGGCCGCGCATGAATCGATGGTCGAGTTCAGATAATGAAATCTGAAACCAAGTAGGTCGGCCATGATTGCATTGATCTGATCGTTCAGTCTGCTCCATATCTCGCAGTAAGTGATTCATTTCCTCATTCGTAAGTTTTCGATTGGCACGAACCGCTGAGTGACATGCGAGTGTCGATAAAATTTCGTTGCGATGTTCCTCTAATACGCGTGAGCCTCCGTAATCAACGATGTCTTTAATGACGTTGAGCATCAACTCTGAAACCTTTCCTTGCTCCAGAAAGGATGGAATAGATCTTATGGCTACGCTCTCTGGGCCAGATGTCGAAAATTCAAAACCAAGTGTATTCAGTAGGGCCTCATTTTCATGGAGTACTGCCATTTGGGCGAGGCTAACAGTTACATTGATAGGGATTAGAAGGGATTGCTTGGGTATTTTTTTCAATTCTAGTGCTGTTTTAAGGTGTTCGTATACGATGCGTTCGTGAGCCGCATGCATATCAACAATGATTAAGCCATCTTGGTTTTGCGCAAGAATGTATACGCCACTCAGTTGTGCGAGGGCAAAACCTAAGGGGTATTTGTTTTCAATGTTTTCGTCGGATTGACTCCAGTTAGATATATCCTTTGGATCGTGCTGTTTCGGGGCATCTGGTCCTTCGATACCACCAAGCGTCAGTTCTGAGCCGCTAAACCCAGAAGCCGGGCTCTGGGCATACCTCTCGGACAATCTCAGATTGGTTTGGGAGAATGACTGTTGAGAGCCTTCTGGCCCCGCATTATCTGTAAAGAATGAGTGTATATTTTTATGCGGTAGCCGTTCGCCAGATGACAATTTTTTTTCGATTGCGTGAAAAACAAATTGGTGCATCGCTTGAGACTCGCGAAATCGTACTTCTGTTTTTCTTGGATGTACGTTTACGTCCACTAAGCTTGGGTCGATTTGGACAAATAAAACGTAAGAGATTGATTTCCCATGGTGTAGAACGTCATTAAACGCTTGTCTTATAGCATGGGATATCACTCGGTCTCGAACGAATCGTCCGTTTATAAAGAGATATTGTGTGTCTTTATTTTTGGCGTCATAAGCGGGCTGTTGGATCAATCCTTTTATGGATAAGGCTTCGCTTCCTTCATTGATCCAAATGCTGGTATCTGTTAACTCGGACCCCAATGTTTCTTGAATTCGCATGTCAACCACGTCAGCCTGGGCTCTTCGTCGAGGCTTGCCATTGTGTGTGATGGAGAAGCGGATTGTTGGGTTTGCTAGTGCTGCTTGTTTGTAAACCTCATCACAGTGCCCATATTCAGTGTTTGGTGAGCGAAGAAACTTCTTCCTTGCTGGCGTATTGAAGTAGAGGTTTGATACCGTTACAACGCTTCCAATAGCTAGTGCTGATGGTTTGGGCTCTGATACGCGCCCCCCGTCAGCACTTATTTCCCAAGCATGGTCGTCACTTGAGTGTTTGCTAGAGAGGTTAAGCTGAGACACTGACGCTATCGACGCCAATGCCTCTCCTCGGAATCCAAGGCTACAAATCGATTCTAAATCGGTTAGTTCACTAATTTTGCTGGTGGCATGTCGAGACAATGCCAGCTTGATTTCACTCAGTGGGATGCCCGGGCCATTATCTGAAACTCTAATTTCTCTTATCCCTCCTTCGACGATCGAAATATTAATTTCTTCAGCGCCTGAGTCAATACTATTCTCAATCAGTTCTTTTAATGCAGATGAGGGACGTTCTACGACTTCGCCAGCGGCTATTTGGCTGATCAGAATGTCAGGTAATGGTTTGATGTTGGGCATGGTGTCTGATGGTACAGATTTTGAACGACTAATTTTCCCTTCATGTAGAATTTGAATCAAATTGATTGGATGAATTATAATGTTTACTTCCCAGAGATATCTCTTGCACTCATTCCATTCTGGCTTAAGTTTTAAGTAATTTCATCCCAATGACAATAGGAAGGATGTTTATTGATGTTAATTGGAATTCCAGCTGAGATACTAGACGGTGAGAACCGTGTTGCCGCAACACCTGAGACGGTCAAAAAATTTGTATCCAAAGGTCTTCATCAAGTCTTAGTTCAAAAGGGGGCCGGTCTAAATTCGTTCTTCCCAGACGGTGATTACGAGGCAGCCGGCGCGACATTGATTGCTGGTGCGGCGGAGATCTATGAACGTGCAGAGATCGTACTTAAGGTTCAAAGTCCGAATGAGGGCGAGGCCGCAATGTTAAAAAGAGGCCAAGTTTTGATTGGGCTCTTACAGCCTCACAGCGAATCTGCGATTCGGCGTCTGAAAGACGCTGGGGTCATAGGCTTTGCTATGGAACGGTTGCCGCGAATTTCACGAGCTCAGTCAATGGACGTACTATCGTCACAGGCCAACTTGGCGGGATATAAAGCCGTTTTGATGGCTGCGAACGCTTATCAAAAGATTATGCCTATGTTAATGACTGCGGCCGGAACTATCAAAGCGGCGCGAGTGGTTGTTATGGGTGTGGGTGTTGCCGGCCTTCAGGCTATTGCCACTGCAAAACGTTTGGGTGCGGTTGTTGAGGCGACTGATGTCAGGCCTGAAACAAAAGAACAAGTGGAATCGCTGGGTGCGAAGTTTATTGAGGTTCCGTTAACTGAAGAGGAACAGGATCTCGCGAAAGGTGAAGGCGGGTACGCCAAAGAGATGAGTGATGATTATAAAAAGCGCCAGGCAGAGTTAATCGCTAAAAGATTAGAGCAGGCGGATATTGTGATCACAACAGCTCTTATACCCGGCAGGCCAGCACCGATTCTTGTCACTGAGGAGATGGTTAAGTCTATGAAAACCGGGTCGGTGATTGTAGATATGGCAGCAGAGCAAGGGGGGAACTGCCCCCTAACGCACTCTAACGAAACAACGGAGCAGCATGGCGTGATCTTAATTGGATCGGTTAATATTCCATCGGGCGTGGCGTCAGATGCAAGCGCCTTATACTCGAGAAACTTGCTGAATTTTATGGAGTTAGTTGTCAACAAAGACACTGGAGCCTTCGAATTGAATTTGGAAGATGAAGTTGTATCCGGCACTTTGGTGTCGTCGCATTCTAGTTAAAATATTTTTTGATAGGGAGTCACCAGATGGAGTTAATTAATCCGACCATTATCAATCTCATTATTTTTGTGCTCGCCATATATGTCGGATATCACGTGGTGTGGAATGTCACCCCAGCGCTGCATACCCCTTTGATGTCAGTCACTAATGCAATATCAGCCATAGTGATTGTCGGGGCTATGCTGGCCGCAGCGATGACTGAAACTTTGCTAGGGCAGGTAATGGGTGTAGCTGCAGTTGCTCTGGCTTCTGTTAACGTCGTTGGTGGATTTTTAGTCACGAAACGTATGCTCGAAATGTTCAAAAAGAAACCAAAGAAACTTGCTGATGGAGCTGCAAAATGAGTATGAATATCGTTGTGCTTTTGTATTTGCTTGCCTCGGTTTGTTTTATTCAGGCGCTTAAAGGTCTGTCTCATCCAAATACATCACGAATGGGTAACGCATTCGGGATGATCGGCATGGCGATCGCAGTAGTAACCACGGTTGCGCTTATTGTGAAGCTGTCTGTTGGGTCCGAGTCTGGTTTGGTCAATGTTTTTGGAGGTATGGTTGTTGGTGGTGGGCTGGGTGCGTTTATGGCTAAACGTGTCGAGATGACTAAGATGCCGGAACTGGTTGCATTCATGCACTCTATGATAGGTATGTCTGCTGTGTTCATTGCGGTAGCGGCAGTCGCGGAACCTACTGCATTAGGTATTGAGTTAGTTAATGGACTCATCCCTGGAGGCAATCGGTTCGAGCTTTTTGTCGGTACATTTATCGGTGCGATTACCTTTTCTGGTTCGGTCATCGCGTACGGAAAACTATCCGGTAGCTACAAGCTGCGGATTTTTCAAGGTGCGCCTATTGTCTTCAAAGGGCAGCACCTCATAAATCTAGTGCTGGCGATTTTAATGGTGGCATGCGGCGTATGGTTCTTCCTCACGCAGGAGTGGCTACCCTTTGTCCTCATGATGGCGATTGCATTTGTTCTAGGAGTGCTGATTATTATCCCCATCGGCGGGGCCGATATGCCGGTTGTCGTGTCAATGTTGAACAGCTACTCTGGCTGGGCTGCTGCAGGTATTGGGTTCTCGTTAAATAATTCAATGTTGATAATCGCCGGATCTTTGGTTGGATCTTCCGGCGCGATTCTTTCTTACATTATGTGTAAGGCCATGAATCGTTCATTTTTTAGTGTGATTCTAGGCGGCTTTGGTGCCCAAGAGGGTGTGCAATCTGGAGCTGCAGAGGCGCGACCTGTTAAATCGGGTAGTGCTGATGATGTCGCGTTTCTGTTGGGAAATTCAGACTCTGTTGTAATCGTTCCTGGTTATGGGCTCGCGGTCGCCCGTGCCCAGCACATAGTAAAAGAGATGGCCTGTCTCTTATACACATCTGACGCTGCCGACGA
>CAJXPC010000077.1 GCA_913057845.1 uncultured Pseudomonadota bacterium | reverse complement strand
GCTCTCGAAATATATCATCTCCTATAAAACCAAAACTACCCAGGTAGTTTCTGAGCTGCTGCTCTTTGGTAAATCCAGCAATGCGAACCAGGTGCTGCAGCGGGTTCTCATCCTCTCTGAGCTGATCCAGTGAGTTTTGCTCAAAATACCCAATCGCCAAATCTTTACTCTTCGAGACCTCTCCTTTAATCGCTTTTATCTGGCCTGCTAAGAAACGAATAAGCGTCGACTTGCCTGCTCCATTACGCCCAAGCAATCCAATTCTCGCTCCGGATCTCAACTCAAAACGAATATTTTCTAAAATGGCTTTTTCGTCATATCCAATTGAAACATCCGTCACAACCAAAGCTGGATCCGGCTTTGAAACTGGCTCCCTAAATTCAAAACGAAAAGCGGTATGGGCATGCGCTGGGGCAATTAACTCCAACTTTGCCAATTGCTTCATTCGACTTTGCGCTTGTCGGGCTTTTGTCGCTTTCGCACGAAAACGCTCAACAAAGCTTTTCATATGATCAATCTCACGTTGCTGCTTGATATACGACGCTTTTTCCTGTGCAAGATGTGATGCACGCTGCACCTCGAATGCCGAATAATTTCCTTTATACGTTTTGAGTGCGCCTCCATCGATAAAGCAGATCGTCTGAACGACATTATCCAAAAAAGATCGGTCGTGGGAAATCAACAACAAGGTGCCAGGAAAATGTTTAAGCCACGACTCAAGCCAAATCACAGCATCAAGATCCAAGTGATTTGTAGGTTCGTCCAAAAGTAAGAGATCTGAGCGACACATTAAAGCTCGCGCTAAATTAAGGCGCATGCGCCACCCACCCGAAAAGTAGTCAACCGGGTTAATTATCTCCTCAATCTTGAACCCTAAGCCGTCTAATAACTGATTCGCCCGCGCCTCAGCACTGTATCCATTAATCGCGCCAAGATGCTCGTGCAAAATACCGATCTGATCCGCGTCCGATTGCTCCTCAGCAACCTTGAGCTTGCGTTGTACCTCACGAAGCTCAACATCACCATCGATGACATAGTCAATCGCGCGACGGGTGCCTCTTGGCAACTCTTGGGCAACATGCGAAATCACGAGCCCTGGCTGGACACCGAGGGTTCCAGCATCAGCCTGCATCTCACCAAGCAATAATGCAAATAAACTACTTTTTCCCGAACCGTTACTGCCTGTTATTCCAATTTTATTGCGCGCATAAAATGTGAAGCGAGCATTTTGGAAGAGAATTTTCTCACCACGTCGAAGGGCAATCCCGTCAGCAGTAATCATAAACAACCTCTCAACAGATGTGATTTTTTATTCGCTTGATTGTCTGAGTGACTCATTAATGATTATGTTCGTGATGATCATGTAATTCGGAACGCGCATTTTTTTTCACTATAACGGGCACATCTAATAGCCCGCTTTCTTCAAACTCTAACCTCAGGACATACGCCTCTCCCGCTTTAATCGGCTTATTGAGATGAAAAAGCATGATGTGAATCCCACCTGGCTCTAATTGCACTTTTTGGTCAGGAGCCAAGGTAATCCCGGACTCCAATCGCCGCATCTTCATAACACCGTTCTCATGAGACATTTCATGGATCTCGCTCACACTTGCAATCTCAGTGGACACCCCTACCAAACGATCAGAGCGCTTACCGTGATTATGAATAAACAAATACGCCCCAGTGGCATCAACACCCGGCAACGGCTCTTTGACCCAGGCATTCATAATGTGCATTTCGCTAGAATGTTCCGTTGACTCATGATGGGCGGAAAAAACTACAGACGCATAAAGAAAAAAGACCAATCCTAAGTACCTAAACATATCTAGCCTCCATACAAAAAATGACATTCAGTTCAAACTAACATTACTGTGTAAATCTATAAAAATACCCGCTCAATAAACCATCCGCATCCTAACAAACCCACAACAGACGATATCATTAACGACACATTTCTTTGTCGTAAAAGTCCTTGATCTGTCGACACAAAAAAAGGCAATGCCGTCATCAGACGCCAACATATAACGGAGACCAAGACGATCGCCAATTGACCAATTTCAACACCTACGTTGAATGAAGCAAGCGCCCAAATCAGGCTATCTTGCGGCAATCCAAAATCTCTTAAAACTGATGCAAAACCGAACCCATGAATTAATCCGAATATGAAGGTCAGCCAATAGCGTCGCTTGATATCGGCAACAAAAAAATTCTCCACGGCTACATACACAATACTTAAGGCAATCAATGGCTCGATAACTGTTGGGGGTATCGTGACAACATTCAAAACCGCCAATGTCAGCGTGATGGAGTGCGCGATCGTAAACGCAGTGATTACTTTAAATAAGGGCCAAAATGTTCTTCCCAAAACAATGACAGCGATCAAGAATGCAATATGATCGAATCCTATTGCAATATGTTCAACACCAGAAATGATAAATTTTAAAACGAGATCCAACCAGGAATGTTTTTGAGTCAAAAGCGAAACGTGCTGATTGTCTAGACTTAAAAGCTCTACAAAGCTTTGATCGCCGGAAACACTGACCACATGCCTCGACTGGGTGTCGACCTCTTGAAAAAGACTAACCGAATATCGGGTAGGTACAGTAGTCTCACCACACAACCAACCCAAGCCAATGATCAAATGTTCACCATCAACACGAAAATCCCCAAATTTCGTTGGCACTTGGGCAACCGAATCACAATAGAGTCGATTATTAATCGCAACATAGTTAAATATAACGTCGGATCGTAACTCAATGGAGTCAAGGTCTAGCGAGGCGTCGTGATTAAAGAGTGTTGTGTCAAGTGCGGCCTCTAGATCCAAGACATTGACTTCTACTTCGCCGCGAACACTCGAGCCATCAATCGTTAACAAACTGCTGGATAACTTAGTTTGATGTGCGAAACCCAAGCCACAACTAAAGACCAACAACAGTGACAATAGAACTCTTGTGAACTTCATAGACCCCATCGCAAATATCCTCAAATCAAATAAGCTTCCGCACACAAGCGCTGAAATCAAAGATAGCCATGATAAATAATTTTGCAAGGTCTCGGAATCAAAAAAATACGCGAGAAACTTCGCTAGAGATACCTTTTTAAAATACCCCTAGCGTCTTTCTAATAATCCTAAAAGGATCAAGCAGCTCTTTTAGCTGGGGCCCATTTCTTTTTCTTATCCTTATCGCGACGAAAGGCTACAACATCACCTCTTGGTCCCGCATTCGGTCGGCGCTTTCTGGAGGCTTTTCTTGGCTCACTATGAGTCTTCGCCCCAGGATTTAATAAACGCTCAATCGCACCCCACTTGCCTCTATCTGCTGGGGTGATAAAACTCAAAGCTGATCCGCTCGCGCCCGCACGAGCCGTTCGCCCAATACGGTGAACATAATCCTCAGCGCACTGTGGCAAGTCATAATTAATCACGTGTTCGATGTGTGGGATATCTAAACCTCGCGCTGCAACATCAGTTGCCACAAGTATCCGATACTTCTTACTTCTAAACGCTGCAATCACACGATCTCGCTTACTTTGTTTTAAGTCACCATGAATGGCATCCGCGCTATGGCCTGCTTTAGATAATCGAATCGCCATTTTTTCCGTACCGTGTTTCGTCTTAACGAACACAATAATGGATCCGTCACGCTCATTGAGACTATCGACCAAGGAAGTATACTTCTCTCCATCGGTGACCCGAATGGTGTCTTGTTTGATATTTGGCGCGGTCGCTGAAGCGCTACTGACAGAGATACGAACGGGATCTTTTAAATATTTTTCGGCAATACGAGCGATATTGGGTGCTACGGTCGCTGAGAACAATAATGTCTGGCGTTGCGGTGCCAAAAACGTCATCACTTTTTCAATTTGCACCGTGAATCCAGCATCAAGCATTCGATCTGTTTCATCGAGAACCAAAAAATCTGTATTCTTGAGTTTAAGGATGCCGCGATCTAAGTGATCATTAATTCTTCCTGGGGTACCCACGAAAATTCGTGGCTTATCTCGAATTTGTCGGATTTGTTTTGACATGGAATCGCCACCAATCAGTAGCGCTGTTTTTATATTTGTGGATTTCCCTAGCATTAAACGTAGCTGACTCAACACCTGAGTGGCAAGTTCTCGTGTAGGCGTCATCACTAGCGCTGTGCCCTGAGGATTAGCCAAAAGTCTCGCAATCAGCGGGAGTCCGAATGCTGCTGTTTTACCGGTTCCGGTCTGAGCCGAACCAAGAATATCTTTCCCTTGAATGGCTAGTGGAATCGCCTCAATCTGAATCGGCGTAGGTTCACTAAACTGCATCGCTTTTAATGTTTCTAAAATTTGGTCTGGTAGACCCATTTCTTCAAAGTTTTTCATATTGCTTTCCTCATTGCAGACGCACGTAGCTAAGCGTTAATACGCCGCCAGTTTACGACCTGACTGTGATTAATGGAGAAGATGCTGTTAAGCGTTTAATTATTTATTGGGGATGCAAGACGGTTTATAGTGTGGCGCTTTTGCTCGCAAACCAGTCGTTGCATATTGTTAGATCCGCGAATGTCGATGCGCTGAATTGCAATGACATGAATTGGGGCGTCGGTGGCATCTCTAACGGACGCGATTAATCCAAGCTCCTCGACGACATGACGCCGCCGATCAGTAATAACTGCCATATCTCTTCCTCTTTCCCACCTACTTCAAATAGAGAGTCACTATCCGATGACAACCACACCATGTGGATCGCCGGTTCACTCTTATTTAAACACTTAGGATCAAACAACTACGTCTGATCTTGGGGGAACCCACTACGTTATGTGGGAGCGCGAACATCAAATTTAAGCCTTAAGTTCGCGTTTTTTGCAAGAGCAACAGAAACTCGGTGGCGCACTCTAACACCTGCATGCGTTAGTCGCAAGGATTTGTTTGCATGAATAATAAAATAAGTCTTGCTTGCGCTCAACGCAGATAATACAGCCACAAAAAAATCAAATATTTAGAGCGTAAGAATAATCACAAAAATCAAGATACTGAAAAACCGAATAACTTGACAAAGCGTCTGAGATAATTTTAAGCTTGTCGAAATGAAATTAGTTCGTCTCCTTAGCCTTGTTATTCTTTTCGCCTTTGCGCAAATCACCATCGCGGCACACGCGATGGATGGAGACCTGCATGCCGACAAGGGAGACCAGCGCTTTTGCGCCACGTGTAATACCTCGGCGACACTCGATACCGCGCCACCCACAACCCCCGTCCTAGCCAAGAACATCGAAGAATTTGGCGCGCCTGTTTTTGCATCGGTCGCGGCACTCTTAGCAGACCTTCCAAACGCACCCTATCTCGCTCGAGACCCCCCAAGCCACATCTAGTCCAATTAAAAAACCATTCAGCACCGACTTTATATTCGGCGTCTGTTCGAGCCTATGCGCTCAATGTAATAAAAAATTTGGAGATAGATGATGTCGAAATACACACTACGCTGCTTTGTCGCAGCGATAGGTCTTATGGCCTTTAGCCCAACTCATGCGCAAGAAGATGTAAATGAATTACGTCAAGCATTGGACGAATTACGTAATCAATACGAACAAAGAATTTCTGATTTAGAAAATAAACTAGATATCGCCATTCAGTCTAAAGCAGTCGCCACAACATCAATGACTGTCGAATCACAGGGTGGACGTTCTGTTAGAGGAAATGAATTTAATCCTTCCATTGGTATCATCTTAAACGGACAGTTCAAAGAGTTTTCCCAACGAACAGCACCCGAACTCACAGGCTTTGCCATTGGAGAAGAGGGTGAGCGAGGCACTGGCGGTCTAGGCTTAGATCACACCGAGATCAATTTCTCAGCGAGTATCGATGATAAATTTTACGGCAGTCTCACGTATGCCCTTGTTGAAGAAGGCGGGGCAATCGTGACTGAAGTCGAGGAAGCCTATGTTCAAACCTTACCTGGCGCTGGCGCACCCGCACAATTTAAGTTCGGTAAAGCACTTTGGACATTGGGTTATCTGAATGAGCAACACGCGCACACCGATGATTTCGCGGACCGACCCCTACCCTATAGAGTCTACTTGAACGGCGGCTACAATGACGACGGTATCCAGATAAGTAAAATCTTACCAACGGAAATTTATAACGAAGTTGGCCTGGGTTTGTTTAGAGGCAGTGACTTTCCATTTGGCACCCCAGACGGGCAAGGTATTGGCGCAAGCTCATTGTTCTATCGAATTGGTGGAGACGTAGGTACGAATGGAACCTGGAGATTTGGCGCTTATCAAGTCGATGGTGAAACAGGCGGACGAGTAACTGAAGAAGGTACAGTTACCTTTATCGGCGATACGAAACTCACAGCCTACGATATTCGATATACCTTTGCGCCAACAGGCAATGAAAGAAGCCAAGAGGTCACGCTTACAGCAGAGCATTTTACGCGCAGCGAGAACGGAACTTACGGAGCTACAGGAGATGAGGCATTCGCCACATCAGCATACGATGCAGAAACCAAAGGCTGGTATGTTGCCGCGACTTATAAATGGATGCCGCAAGCGCGGGTTGGCGTTCGATACAGTGAAATGTCGAATGTAGACTTAACGGGTGCATTGGACGGCACGGCCGTAGATGGGGCAGGCTTTAAGCCCACGCAGCTCAACCTCATGTTTGACTGGACGAACAGTGAATACAGTCGAATTCGACTGCAATTAGGTTCAGAGGAGCTATCTGCAGGGAATGAAGATGACCAAGTCATCCTTCAGTACCTCATGAGTTTTGGTGCTCACGGCGCACATAAATACTAAGCATATATAGATAAACCGCGGAGACCCGCGGTTTATCTGGGCTGTTGAATTAACTCTCTTCATCCTTGGAGTGCGCTCATAAGATTTTAGGCAACGAGCAAAACCTCCTCTACTCCAAGGATTTTTTTATGTCTCTTAATGTGAAACCGTAGGTATCCAATATGATGAAATGGCTCACCACAATCGTTTTTCTCTCGGGCTGTTCGTTCAACGCAGTTCAAGCCAAACCGTTCGTATTCACCTGCGAACCAGAATGGCAAGCATTGGCCCAAGAAATAGGTGGGGACCAAATCAGAGTGGTCTCCGCAACTCATGGTCGCCAGGACCCTCACTTCATCAGAGTCAAACCCAGTCTGATGAGTAAAATTAAACGCGCTGATCTTTTAATTTGCTCAGGCGCTGACCTCGAGGTGGGCTGGCTACCACTTTTACTTCGAAACGGCACCCAAAAAATCCAAGCAGGACAACCTGGGCACGTATTGGTCAGCGACTATGTCACAAACATCGAAATCCCGCAGGTTTTGGATCTGTCTCTTATACACATCTCCGAGCCCACGAGACCTCTCTACATCTCG
>CAJXPC010000076.1 GCA_913057845.1 uncultured Pseudomonadota bacterium | reverse complement strand
CTCGAGGGCCTGTCGCCAGCAAGTACAACAAAAGCGGTAATCGATTCTCCTTTAACCTCGTGTGGTTTACCCACAACAGCTGCCTCAGCAACCAATTCATGCGAGACTAATGCGGACTCGATCTCCATGGTTCCGAGTCGATGGCCTGAGACGTTCAGCACGTCATCAGTGCGGCCCGTAATCCAAAAGTAGCCGTCCTTATCACGATTGGCACCATCACCAGCGAGATAATATTTTCCTTTAAAATCATTAGGAAAGTAGCTTTTCTTAAAGCGATCTGGATCGTTCCATATATTTCTGATCATGGAAGGCCATGGTTTTTTGATGACTAAGATGCCTCCATTACCCTTATCGACTGATTTGCCTGTTTCATCCACCACATCAGCAATGATACCGGGCAGTGGAAAGGTGCACGAACCGGGTTTTAGCGGCGTGACACCGGGCAGTGGGGTGATCATATGCCCACCGGTCTCGGTCTGCCACCAGGTGTCCACTATGGGGCATTTTCCGCCGCCAACGGTATTGAAGTACCACATCCACGCTTCTGGATTGATCGGCTCGCCAACGGACCCAAGTAACCTCAAAGACGATAAATCGTGCTGTTTAGGAAGATCAGGCCCGAGTTTGATGAGCGAGCGAATGGCTGTCGGTGCGGTATAAAAAATGGTCACGCCATGCGTATCAATCATTTTCCAGAAGCGATTGGCATCCGGATAAGATGGAACGCCTTCAAAAATAACTTGTGTCGCGCCTACTGACAGGGGTCCATAAGTGATGTAGGTGTGTCCTGTGATCCAGCCGATATCGGCCGTACACCAGAAAATATCAGAGCTTCGATGGTCGAAGGTCCATTTCATTGTGAGTATCGCTTGGAGAAGGTATCCCGCTGAGCTGTGCTGTACACCTTTTGGTTTTCCTGTTGAACCGGAGGTGTAGAGGATGAATAGCGGATGTTCAGCATTGACCCATTCGGGTTCACAGACATCGGGTTCATTCTGAGTGAGATCGTGAAGCCAAACATCTCGACTCTTATCGATGCTGATTTTGTTGCCAGCACGTTTGTACACAACAACATTACTGATTTTTTCGCAGCCACCCATGGCGATGGCTTCATCGACAATCGGTTTCAGTGGAATTTCTTTACCGCCTCGAATTTGAGCATCGGCTGTGATCACGAGGGTTGCGCCGACATCAATAATCCGTTCTTGTAGGCTTTTAGCCGAGAACCCACCAAAGACCACAGAGTGGATAGCCCCGATGCGGGCGCATGCTTGCATCGCAGCCACACCTTCAATGGACATTGGCATATAGATCACGACGCGATCGCCTGATCTGACGCCCAAAGACTTCAAGCCATTGGCCATTTGGCAGACACGATGGTAGAGCTGCTTGTAGGTCACATTAGTGACGGAGCCATCGTCGGCCTCGAAAATTAACGCAGTTTTATTCGGGATGGTATTTAAATGACGGTCAAGGCAGTTGTATGAAACATTCAGCTCCCCATCATGGAACCACTTGAAAAATGGCGCATTGGTGTCATCTAAAACTTTTGTGAATGGCTTGTTCCATAACAGATGTTCCTGCGCCAACTTGGACCAAAAACCTTCGTAATCGGCTTCCGCTTCAGCGCACAAGGCCTCATAGGCGCTGAGCCCAGAAACAGTCGCCTGTTTTACAAAATCCTTGCCAGGCTCAAAAATTCGATTTTCTTGTAATACCGATTCAATATTGCTCATACGTACCTCTTTTTATCATGGCGTGACGCAGCCTTGTTCAATTCAGTGTGTTGTACCTCGTGAGCAGTGCAACCTCGTGGGTTGGACCGAAGTAATGCTGTGTATGGTGCCAGAGAACTGTGGCATCAGTTTTTTTTGATTATACCGTTTTAGTGCACGGGCGATGACGATTTGGAGCCTCCAAGGATATCTTTACCGCAAAAGGCCGGACCTTTGGCGCGATACAGGTCACAGGTGATTTATAATGCACATCTGAACTAAGCATTTTAAGAAAAGGACGTGACTCATGGCCGTAATCAAGCAGGATGATTTAATCGACAGCATCGCTGACGCCTTTCAATATATCTCGTACTACCATCCAAAGGATTACATTGATGCGCTCGCTTTGGCCTATGAACGGGAGGAATCTCCTGCCGCGCGGGATGCGATTGCGCAAATACTGACCAATTCAAAAATGAGTGCTCAGGGGCATCGACCTGTTTGTCAAGATACGGGACTGGCTGTGGTGTTCGTTAAATTAGGCATGGACGTTCAATGGTCAGGCGTGACTATGGCTCTGTCAGACATGATCCACGAGGGTGTTCGTCGAGCGTACAAGCATCCGGATAACCCACTGCGTGCTTCAGTCGTACTTGACCCTGCAGGTCAGCGGTTAAATAGCCGTGATAATACGCCCGCTATCATTCATTACGATGTTGTTCCAGGAACTGACATTGACATCACCGTCGCGGCCAAAGGTGGCGGCTCGGAGAATAAAGCGAAGTTCACGACGCTGATGCCGTCAGATAGTCTCGCAGATTGGATTGTTGACATCGTGCCTTCGATGGGTGCTGGTTGGTGTCCTCCAGGCATGTTGGGCATTGGTGTTGGTGGGACAGCTGAGAAGGCGATGATCTTAGCCAAGGAGTCTTTGATGGAGTCCATTGACATGCAGGCCCTCAAGGCTAAAGGACCTCAGAATAGGTTAGAGGAGTTGCGCATTGAAATCTATGATCGGGTCAATGCTTTAGGGATAGGCGCGCAAGGCTTGGGTGGTTTAACCACTGTATTGGACGTCAAAATCAAAGATTACCCGACACATGCTGCGTCGTTACCCGTAGCAGTGATTCCCAACTGCGCTGCGACACGCCATGCGCATTTTGTTCTTGATGGCTCTGGGCCTGCCGTATTGACGCCTCCTGCGCCTGAGGACTATCCAGCGATTGTGTGGCGTGCTGCCGATGATGCGAGACGGGTCGATCTGGATACCGTCACCGCAGAAGATGTGGCCAGCTGGAAGCCTGGTGAAACCTTGTTGCTTAATGGCAAGTTTCTCACGGGCAGAGACGCGGCACATAAGCGTATTAAAGGTCTGTTGGATGGTGGTGAGGGTTTACCAAAAGGCGTTAATTTCGAAGGTCGATTTATCTATTACGTGGGTCCGGTTGATCCGGTTGGCGATGAGGTGGTGGGACCGGCTGGCCCCACGACATCAACCAGGATGGATAAATTTACCGAGATGATGTTGTCGCAGACAGGGTTGCTTGGCATGGTCGGGAAAGCTGAGCGTGGTCCCGTCGCGATCGAGGCGATTAAAAAACATAAAGCCGTGTATTTGATGGCGGTCGGAGGTGCAGCATATCTCGTGGCCAAAGCGATTCAATCGTCGAGAGTCGTGGCATTTGAGGATTTAGGCATGGAAGCGATTTATGAATTTGAGGTACGTGATATGCCAGTGACGGTTGCTGTCGACAGTTCGGGTGAATCAGTACATCAAACAGGCCCTAAATACTGGAAAAGTAAGATTGCTCAAATTCCAGTTGTATCAGCATAATTTATTGAAGGCGGGTAGACTACGGCTTAGATTATCGAACGTTTAACTTTATGGCGGGCCTCCCCGCATTGCAAAGTAGTGAACCTGGTCAGGGCCGGAAGGAAGCAGCCACAGCTATTATTTGTAAGTGCCGGGGGTTTGGCTCGCCACCCCTTTCATATTGTCTAGAGTCAGTGAACACTAAATATTGAGATGTCTTTAGCTTTAGCACGAAAATGGCGACCTAAAACGTTCTCTGAACTGGTTGGACAAGACCATGTGGTTAGAGCGCTTACCAATGCCTTAGAACAAGGCAGGGTTCACCACGCTTGGCTCTTTACGGGCACGCGAGGCGTGGGTAAAACAACGCTGGCGCGGATCATTGCCAAAGCGTTAAATTGCAACGCGCTCAATAAGGCGGACCCTTGCGGGGTTTGTGATTCGTGTCTCTCGATTGATCAAGGACGATTTGTCGATGTGATTGAATTGGATGCGGCCTCTAACACTCAAGTGGATAACATGAGGGATTTGTTGGAGACAGCTGCCTATAAGCCCACTGTTGGTGATTACAAGATTTTTATCATCGATGAAGTGCACATGCTTTCTCGATCAGCCTTTAATGCGATGTTGAAGACCCTTGAGGAGCCTCCAGAGCACGTAAAATTTATCTTGGCAACTACGGATCCGCAAAAGGTTCCGATAACCGTGTTGTCACGTTGCTTGCAATTTAACCTCAAGCCCATTCCTGTCCCAATCATTGAAGAGCAAATGAAGAAGATCTTGGGTGATGAGGGCATTGAGTTTGAGTCTCGAGGGATTGAGTTGTTGAGTCGTTATGCGCGAGGAAGTTTAAGAGATGGTCTCTCTTTACTTGATCAGTCGATTGCGCAAGGAAACGGTAGGGTAGAAGAAGAGTCAGTGAAGTCTATGTTAGGCGTTGTCGATGAGTCGCTTGTGCACGAGTTGGTGGAAATTGCACTGAACCAAGATGCCGATCAGTTGACTCAAAAGATCAGTGAGATTGAACGCATGGGCGCCTCTTTCTCCTTCGTGTTAGATGAAATGGCGTCTCTATTGCAGCGTCTATCGTTGTTCTCCCTCACGACGCAGGGGCTGGACGAACGTTTGATCGAAGGATATCGCCAGTTAGTTGATCAAACGGATGATGAGCATTTGCAGCTTTTGTATCAAATCGCGACCGTTGGTAAACGTGATTTGCCTCTGGCGCCCGATGATAAAATCGGTTTCACGATGATTTTGCTGCGGATGATGGCTTTCCTGCCTGCTCGCGACGGCGAGGCACAGCCACAAAAAAAGAAAGTGGTGGCTAAGATGGTTCCAACATCAAAGCCCTCAAGCCAACAGAAAGTTAAACTTGAAGCTGGCAAAAAATCACAAATGTCGGTTGACCTAAAAACCAACGCAGATTGGAAAGCATTCGTATCTGAAAAAGTATCTTCTGGTATGGCAAAAATGTTAGCTGAGAATTCTGAGTTTGAAAGCTTTGGTAATGGTGTGCTGAGACTTTCTTTAGACGGCGATCAGAAACATCTATTAGAGGATCGTTACCAAGGTAAGCTCCAGGAGCTACTTCGCGAACATATTGATACGAAATGTCGCCTTGAGATTAAAATGGGTGCAGTGAGTGATACACCACTCGCTACTGAGGAGGTTGAGATCAAGAAACGACTGGATCAAGCAACTCGAGATTTGGAAGAGGATCCATTTGTTAAAAGTCTAAAAGATGACCTCGGTGGCACGTTGGTTTCGGATTCCATTCGTCCCACCAAATAATGCGCGTTAGAATTTTCCTTATTAATCACATGAGTTATCGGAGTAGGTATGTTTAAAGGACAGTTGGGTGGCCTGATGAAGCAGGCTCAAGAGGTGCAGGAAAAGCTCAAGAAGACGCAGGAAGAAATAGCGCGTATGGAGGTTGAGGGTGAGGCTGGCGCGGGACTTGTTAAAGTCACGATGACTGGGCGCCACGATGTGCGACGGGTGCATATTGATCCGAGTCTTTTGAGTGATGATAAAGAGATGCTTGAGGATTTAATTGCGGCTGCCATGAATGATGCAGCCAGAAAGGTTGAGGAGATCACGCAAACAAAAATGTCAGGCGTTGGTGGCGGTCTCGGGTTGCCACCAGGCATGAAGCTTCCATTTTGATCTGTTTGATGGTCCTTTAAATGAAAACGCCTAAGGCCCTTGAGGGGGTCATCGATGCGTTAAGAAAGCTGCCCGGAGTCGGTCCTAAGGCTGCGCAGCGGATGGCATTTTATCTCATGCAGCATGATAAAAGTGCTGCTCAAGATATTGCCGAAGCGTTGATTACAGCGCTCCGGCGTGTTCGGCACTGCGATCGATGCAATAATTTTTCCGAGCAACCCGTCTGTGAGTTATGTCTATCAATGAATCGTGATGACAGTGTGGTTTGTGTGGTTGAGATGCCTTCGGATGTCCAATCCATTGAGCAGACGCAGTCATTCAAAGGGCGTTACTTTGTCCTCTTAGGTCGCCTGTCTCCACTCGATGGTGTGGGACCGAAAGAGATAGGGTTGGATCGTTTGATTGCCCGTGCGAGTGATGGTGTTGTTAAGGAAGTGATTGTTGCAACAAATTTTACGAATGAGGGCGAGGCAACCGCTCACTATATTGGTGAGAAATTAATGTCTCTTGGATTGACGGTCACGCGGTTGTCGCGAGGTGTGCCGGCGGGAGGAGAAATAGAGTATGTGGATATTGGTACACTCGCGCAGAGTATCATTGAACGTAAATCAGTCGATTAGCTTTTAAAATTAGCCCAAGGTATTCATGACAAGGTCTCGAAAAAGAGAAATAGCAAACGCGCGGACGTCGGATAAGCCAAGATCGCCAACTAGGGCAAGGACAACCGCAAAGCCAAGACCGGTGGATCCGAGAAGGCGTGTGAGTAAGAAGGTAAACGCGGAGCCTCAACCGGTTGCGAGCGGAGTAACTCAAAAACTTCAAAAAGTCCTGGCGCAAACCGGAATCGGTTCGCGTCGCAAGATGGAAGAGCTCATCGAGCAGGGGCTTATCAAAGTTAACGGCGAGGTGGCAACACTCGGTATGCGCGTGTCCAGCACTGATCGTGTTGAGTTTGGTCGTCGGCGTGTGGATGTGACGGGAAGTTCGGCAACTCGAGTGCTTCTCTATCACAAGCCTGAAGGTGAAATTGTTTCTAGGGATGACCCGAAAGAAAGGCAGAACGTATTTACAAATCTGCCTAGGCCTAAAAATGCCAAGTGGATCGCCATAGGGCGGCTGGATTTTAATACGAGTGGCCTGCTCATTTTTACGACTTCGGGTGAATTAGCAAACCGCATGATGCATCCCAGTTTTGATACTGAGCGAGAGTACAGCACACGCATCTTTGGGGAATTAACTTCAGATCAAATGAATCTTTTACTCTCCGGGGTTGAGTTGTCTGACGGTCATGGTCAATTCGAGGTGTGTGAGCCTATCGGAGGCGAAGGTCGTAACCGCTGGTATCGCGTGATTGTGAAGGAGGGTAGGAATCGATTGGTTCGACGGATGTTTGAATCTCTAGGATATCAAGTCTCTCGTCTCATTAGAATCCGATTTGGCGGTATTGTTCTCCCGCCACGACTGACTCGTGGAAAGTGGTTGGAGTTTAAAGCCAGTGAGGTAACTCAATTAGAAGAGCAGTGTGGTCTTGTACCTCAAGATCCAACGCCTCAGCCCGTCGTCAAGCCCGCACCAAGATCCTCTCGGGACACAAGAAAAACAAAATCTCGGCCCGATTGAGTTTCAATCCAGGTAAATGGTACTTTAGGGAATTTTGCCTCAATGGCGGCTCGGTCTCGACCGACCTCTACGATGAGGGTCCCATCAGGGGTAAGGTAG
>CAJXPC010000075.1 GCA_913057845.1 uncultured Pseudomonadota bacterium | reverse complement strand
CACCTCTCTATTCGTCGGCAGCGTCAGATGTGTATAAGAGACAGGGTATAGACCGGACAAGAGAGTTTAGTTCCTAGATCTTTTTCATCATCCTCGTAATCGATCGTTGCTGCTGCTCGATAATCCTCCAATCCACAACGAATGGTTCCAGGCAAAGTGAATGCTCTTAAGTACTCCGCAAATAGCGCATCATCGATAGCATCTGGACGCCAACTGAGCGAGCGGAACATCGACTGAAGAAAAGGCTCAGCACTATTTCTGATCATAATTTCCGGAAGATCTGGTGCTTGAAAATAAAACCAATGCCAGTAGGCGGCCGCTAGCTCTCGCCCCATCTGACTGAAAACCGTGTGGGTCGGAACGATATCCAAAACCACTAGCTTTTCAACTCGGTCTGAGAAATCAAATGCCAAACGATGCGCAACTCGAGCACCTCGGTCATGACCCATAACATAAAATTTTTCGTGCCCTAGTTCAGTGACCAAACAGGCGATATCTTTGGACATCGTTTTCTTGTCAAATCCAGAAGCGGCCTTCTCTGAGTCTCCATACCCTCTCAAGTCAGGGATAATTAAGTTAAAGTTCTTCATCAAATGTGACGATACCTTATGCCACATCTGCCCTGTTTGTGGGTACCCATGCAGCAGAACCAAAGTAGGGCCTTGGCCTCCGGTCCAAACATTCATTCGAATACCGTTAGCACGAACCGTTGAACGACTCATTCCCACCATAAAATCAGACATACCGATCTCTCTCGTAATTACTAAGCACTTATTGTACTCACACACTTCATTTAAATTCAGCCACCCAAATGAACTTTTATTCTACGTACTCCTTCAGCGAGCACGGCTATCGGCTTGGGATAAGAAAAGCGAATATGCTCACTCGCTCGATTAACACCAAAGTCTAGTCCAGGGGCAACAGCCACACCTGCATTCTCGAGTAGATCCTGACAAAATCCGAAGCTATCCTTCGTGAATTTACTGCAGTCCGCGTAAATGTATATCGCGCCCATTGGATCAATAGGGATCGTGAAGCCGATATCTTTAAGCTCAGCCAATAAAAAATCTCGTTGCTCTTGATAGCGACTACGATACTCCTCGCACGCTTTAATAGTTTCGGGATGAAATGCGGCGACTGCAGCCCTCTGAGCAACGTCGGGACTTGAAATATATAAGTTTTGGGCAAGCTTCTCAAAATCATCGACATACTCCTCTGGCAAAACGGCCCAACCCAATCGCCAACCCGTCATCGCGAAATATTTAGAAAAGCTATTAATCACAAATAAATCATCCCCAAATTCAAGCGCAGATGAAATTTCTTCCCCATAGGTAAGTCCGTGATAAATCTCATCAACAATTAAAACCCCTTGATTTGCTTGAACCACGCGATGAATATCTCGCAAAACGTCTTTTTTAATCAATGTGCCTGTCGGATTAGAAGGGCTGGCGACCATAACCCCCACGGTTCTCTCCGTCCAATACCGCTCGACCAACTCTGCAGTTAACTGATAATCAGTATCGGGGCCAACAGGGATCAGTGTTGATCGACCCTCCATAGCCGAGACGAAATGGCGATTGCACGGATAGCTTGGATCCGGCATGAGAATTTCATCTCCTGGTGACAAAAGCACACCCATTGTGAGTAGTAACGCGCCAGATGAGCCCGTCGTAACCGCAATACGTTTTTTGGAAATATCGAGGCCATATCTGTCTCGATACCATTGAGATATTGCTGAGCGCAATTCATCACTGCCAAGCGAAGGTAAGTAACGCATACTGTCTGCGCGGAGCGAACGAACCGCCTCATCAACAATCAGTTGAGGCGTTGCGAAATCAGGCTCACCAACCGCCAGATTCACTATATCCACTCCTGCGGCCTGAAGTTCCATTGCGCGCGTGATGATGCCCATCACATAAAACGGTTCGATATGCCCTAACCGTGATGCTTTTTTTAACTTTGATTCATTGCCCAAAGCCTTCGCATGCTCCATATTCATCATCTTTTCACTTCAAATATATAATTGTACTCGTCGACAGCACTAATCTAAGATTCAAAAATATAATTGTTCTATTTTTCTGGGGAAAAGAATGCGAATAGCAGTGATTGGCACCGGGGGCGTTGGCGGTTATTTTGGTGCGCGGCTTAGCGAGGCCGGGGAAGATGTTGTATTTGTGGCTAGAGGTGCGCATTTAGATGCGATGAAGCGCCAAGGCCTAAAAGTCTACTCAGCCCTCGGCGACATGCACTTGACTAACGTCCAATGTACCGATAACACACACGAAATAGGACCCGTAGATATCGTAATAATCGCAGTGAAATTATGGGCTACTGATGAAGCCATACAGGCTGCCAAACCTCTACTGAAGGCTAAAACGGGGATCATCTCACTTCAAAATGGAATCTTAGCGGAAGACAAATTAAAAGAAACCTACCCTGAAAAATATGTCATGGGCGGAGTCGCCAACATTGCCGCATTAATAGAAGAGCCAGGGGTCATTCGACATAACGGAAACATGGCGAGTCTGATTTTTGGGGAGCTGGACAACTCCACATCAGAACGAGCGCAATTGTTGTTTAACTCTTGTCAGGCCGCGAATATCAAAGTCGAGATACCCAAAGATATTAATCTTGCAATTTGGGAAAAATATATACGTTTAGTCACTATGTCAGCCATGACGACGCTATGCAGAATGCCTATTGGCCCAATACGGAATGACACTGAAACAAGAAATCTACTCGTTCAAATACTCTCAGAAATTATCGAGGTCGCCAAAGCTAAGGGTCTAACATTTGGGGAAAACGTTGTTAACGATCAGTTATCCATCATCGACGGTTATCCGCCGAGTATGGTCGCGTCAATGTGTGGTGATTTGCGGCGAGGATACCGACTCGAAGTGCCTTGGTTCTCAGGGACGGTGGCAAAACTCGGGGTGTCACTCAACGTCCCGACTCCTGCGAATGCATTCGTCTATAAGGCATTGAAACTCTTTGAAGATGGTAAACCCGAAGAAGCTCAAACTTAAGTCCTAATACAAATTTAAAAGTCGAAAGAGGAGATAACCATGCCCATTACGATCACAGGGTTCCGAGCTCGAGCCGTAGCCGCCCCAATCAAATACCCACCTCGTCCTGCGAGTGGTGCGATCGATACAGCCGCCCTTGTCCTCATCGACATAGAAACTAATGAAGGGATCACGGGACACACGTACTTATTCACTTTCTCCAAAAGCATGCTCAAGCCGACTGTGGACTGCTTTAATGCCGTTTGCGAGCTTATCGTCGGAGACACCGTGTCTCCCTTGGATATTGAAAGCAAACTCAGGAGACACTTCACTTTATATGATACCCACGGGATTTTAGGTTGCGTACTTGCAGGCATTGACATGGCGGCTTGGGACATCCTCGCAAAAAGCCAAGAGCTTCCTTTAGCCGCCGCACTTGGCGGTACTCCAACCTCAATCAAAGCCTATAACAGCTGTGGGCTTTGGACCAATGAAACTGCAGACACTTTGCCAAAATTAGCACAGGAACTCATCAGCAGCGGCGATTACAAAGCTGTAAAAATGCGGATTGGACGACCTGACTTCAACTTAGATCTTGACGCCATTCGATCTGTCAAAAAAGAAATTGGCGATGACATTGGCCTAATGGCTGACTTTAATCAATCACTCTCATTGAATGAAGCCATAAAACGTTGTCAAGCACTTGATGATGAGGGCCTTTACTGGATCGAAGATCCAATTCGTCATGATGACTACGAAGGTTGCGCGAAAATCCGCGTATCGATTAACACCCCGATTCAAATCGGAGAAAACCTACTAAACTCATTAGAGATGAAAAAAGCAATTGATGCAGAGGCGGGGGATTTTTATATGCCTGATGTGCAAAGAATAGGAGGCGTCACCGGATGGCTAAGAGCAGCAGCCCTAGCCCAAGCAAACGCTTTAGACCTCTCCAGTCATTTGTTCCCAGAAATTAGTTGTCACCTACTTTCTATTTCACCCACACGACATTGGCTCGAATACATGGACTGGGGAGCCGGCGTGGTTCAAGAGCCTCTCAAAATTATCAATGGAATGGCAATAACGCCGGACCGGCCAGGGATCGGGATTTCATGGGACGAAAAAGCCGTCGAGCAATATTTGGTCCTTTGAAATAGACTAATAAAATGAGCGTCCAAATTTTTGGTATTAAAAACTGCGACACGATGAAAAAAGCCATGAATTGGCTTTCTTTAAACAGGGTGGAGTACGATTTTCACGACTACAAAAAAGAAGGGGTCAATGAAAAATCGCTCAAGGCTTGGTGTAAGTTGGTGTCCTGGGACGCCCTACTCAACACTCGGGGTACCACTTGGCGTAAACTAAATGACGACGAACGTGCCAACGTTGACAAAAAAAAAGCATGTGAACTAATGAAACAATATCCTTCATTAGTAAAAAGGCCGGTTTTGGTTGATGACTCTGGGCAGGTTCACATTGGATTTTCTGAGGCTCAATACCAACAGATGAAGTTCGCACGTAAAAACTAACTTACAACTCGATTACAGGTTTAATAAAACATGGCTCTTCCAGAAAAAGATTCACAGACCATACTCGATAAATTATCCAGCTTGCTCAACGAGCGGATTTCAACCAATCCCTCGGTTAGAGACACACACGGAAAAGATGAATCGTGGCACCATCCACACCGACCTGACGTCGTGGTTTTTCCAAAAACGACAGAAGAAGTTTCAGAAATTGTAAAGATATGTTCTGAATTTGAAATTCCCGTTATTGCCTATGGAACAGGTACGAGCCTCGAAGGCAATGTCATTCCGCATAACGGGGGCATCGTCGTCGACCTCATGCACATGGATCAAGTATTACGTGTCAATGCCGAGGACTTGGATTGTACTGTGCAAGCAAGAGTGACTCGAAAGCAACTGAATGAATTCATTAGAGACCAAGGCCTATTTTTCCCGATTGACCCTGGTGCGGACGCTTCTTTGGGCGGTATGGCGGCCACTCGGGCATCAGGAACGAACGCTGTTCGATATGGAACGATGCGAGAAAACGTATTATCGCTCACCGTCGTCCTAGCAGACGGACGTATTATTCGCACATCAAGAAGAGCGCGCAAGTCTGCCGCCGGCTATGATTTAACTCGACTGTTTGTTGGCTCCGAAGGAACCCTTGGGATTATTACAGAAGTTACTTTAAAGCTCTACGGAATCCCCGAAGCTATGGCAGCAGCCGTATGCTCTTTTGATTCACTTGAGGGCGCAATTGATACCGTGATACAAACGATACAACTAGGTGTCCCCATCGCTAGAATTGAATTACTGGATGATGTTCAAATGGGGGCGGTTAACGCTTTTTCAAAGCTCGACTATCCAGTGAAAGATACCTTATTTCTAGAATTTCACGGCAGCGAAGCTGGGGTTCAGGAGCAAGCAGAAACGGTGCAGGCCATTGCCGCAGAGAACTCTGGCGGAGAATTTAAATGGGCTACCAAACCAGAAGATAGAAATAAACTATGGGCAGCACGGCACGACGTTACTTATGCCACTAAAGCCCTACGACCCGGAGCTGAAGTGTGGGCAACCGATGTCTGTGTCCCCATTTCACGACTTGCCGAATGCATTTTAGAAACCAAAAAAGATCTAGCCGATAGCTTTTTGATGGCACCACTTGTCGGTCACGCTGGGGATGGGAATTTTCATCTTGGCTTCGTGATTAAGAGAGAAGAGGAACACGAACTCAAAGAAGCAGAAAGATTGAACGACCGATTAGTCATGCGCGCTATTGCTATGGACGGCACCTCCACCGGAGAGCATGGCATTGGGCTTGGGAAGATGAAATTTTTAACTGCGGAACACGGTGAAGCAGTGTCTGTCATGCGTAGTATTAAAAAGGCACTCGACCCAAAAAACATCATGAACCCCGGAAAAATTTTCACCATATAACACACAAAAGCTGTCTCTTTGGACTCGCTGACTCAAATTGCTCTTGGAGCTACTGCCGGCGCAATATGCGTATCCCCAAAAGATAAGCGTCGCGCGGCGGTAGTCGGTGCTGTACTGGGCACACTGCCAGACCTAGATGTGCTGATACGCTACGCTGACCCCATCGACAATTTCATTAAGCATCGAGGATTCAGTCACTCTTTTCTGGTACTGGTTACGCTATCGCTATTAATTTGGTTTATTGCCAGGAAGCTCACCAATTGCGTCTCAAGCGACCCCTATACTTGGCTAGCCTCAATCACACTCGCGCTGGTAACCCATCCGATTTTAGATGCCCATACCGTGTACGGCACGCAGCTACTTTGGCCCCTCGATTCGCCACCGGTAATGTGGTCCACAATTTTTATTATCGATCCGGCTTACACGCTTCCACTCGTCCTCTCGACAGTTTTCGTGATATGGGCACCCCGATGGAAATACATCCAAACAACTCTGGCGATAGGACTTCTAATAAGCTCCGGATATCTAGCTTGGTCGTGGGTAGGGAAAAGCATGGTCGATCATAAGCTGGCCTCGGCGCTACACCTGAACATCACTGAGACAGAAAAATACTTTACCGTCCCCACGCCCTTTAATACGTTGCTGTGGCGCGTCGTTGTGATGAATGCCGAAGGATATCAGGAGGGTTTTTACTCCCTGCGTAAGCCTAATCAAGAGATTAATTTTCGACAAGTAGATATCGACCCAGAAGCGAAAGCTCTGGCATCTGCATACGTGAGTTATAAAAAACTCCAATGGTTTGCACACGATTTTCTCAAAACAGAGATCATCGAAGATCATCTGGTAATCAGCGACTTGCGTATGGGATCGGAGCCGGATTATGTTTTTCGTTTCGCAATTGGTGATAAGACTTCTGGCACATGGTTGCCGATCACACCTTTAAAAAAAGGAACACGTTACGACCGAGAACGACTAAAAGAAATATTCGAAATGCTTTAACTCTGATCTCTATGCATTAACTAGCCCCCACCAGCCGGATGTTTATTTTTATGCGCACCATCGCAAAACGGTTTCATCTGTGAATAGCCACATCGACACAGCTTCACTTGATCCCCCTCCCAAATCGCTAGGTTTTCATCGCCGATAGATACTGATCCAGTTATATAAAAAGGTCCGCCCGCTATCGCCTTCACAAGAACGGCTCCATCTAACGGAGCAATATTCTCATTCCTGATTTTATATTCCACGTTGAGGTGATCATCTGTTGTAAACAGAAACGAAATATGAGATCGATCACAAAATGGAATACTGCTCGTCTTGCCACAGCGGCATAAGCTCAATGGGACGCATCCCAACTTGCGAGACACATCCTGCTCGTCACGATAGGTGAATCGTCCGTTAAAAGATAAAGGACCATCTCTAATGACTTTAATTTTCAACATGACTGATGAAGGTCTGTCTCTTATACACATCTCCGAGCCCACGAGACCTCTCTACATCTCG
>CAJXPC010000074.1 GCA_913057845.1 uncultured Pseudomonadota bacterium | reverse complement strand
ACGAGATGTAGAGAGGTCTCGTGGGCTCGGAGATGTGTATAAGAGACAGATGTCGTCCTATGTAGTGCTGAATCCTGTGCCAAGCACCTTGATTCCCCGGCTCTTCCTGACACCAAACCATCTCTTTTGCACTTTTGTAAAGAGCTATCTGCGCTTTAAATGAATCATGCGGGAACGGATAGAGCTGCTCCAACCTGACAATCGCAACATGATCCAGTTGACGCTCTTTACGCAGAGCAGCTAGTTCAAAATAAACTTTGCCACTACAGAATACAACCCGTTTAATCTTGGAAGGATTCGTTTTCGCGTCATCTGGAATGATGTTTTGAAATTCTCCATCGACAAGGTCGTCTAACGAAGAGATAGATTGTTTGTGGCGCAGTAAGCTCTTAGGACTAATAACTATCAACGGCTTGCGGTAAGGTCGAATCATTTGACGTCTCAAAACGTGAAACATTTGACTGGGCGTTGAAGGAATACAAATTTGCATATTGTAATCAGCACACAACTGCAAATAACGTTCAATTCTCGCCGAAGAATGCTCAGGTCCCTGCCCTTCGTGCCCATGCGGCAGCATCATCACGAGGCCACACATGCGTCCCCACTTAACCTCACCAGAAGCGATAAACTGATCAATGACCACCTGCGCCCCATTGGCAAAGTCACCAAACTGGGCCTCCCAAATCACTAGCTCATTAGGCTCCGTTGTTGCATAACCATATTCAAAACCAAGTACTGCTTCTTCCGACAGCAATGAATCGATCACTGAAAATGTAGGCTGTCCTTTATCAATATGCTCAAGGGGAATGTACATCCCGCCGGTCGCACCCTGCCTTCTTTGGTCATGCAAAACAGCATGTCTATGGAAAAAAGTTCCTCGACCGCTATCCTGACCAGATAAACGAATACCATAGCCGGCTTTTAAAAGTGACGCGTAAGCCAAATTTTCTGCCATACCCCAATCGATCGGAAGCTCACCTTGTGACATCAAGCGACGATCATTGATCACTTTTTCTACGCGAGGCTGTAATACAAACCCCTCCGGCACAGTTGTTAGCTTCGCGGATAAAGCTTTAATCGACCTTAACGTTAGGCTCGTTTTCGCTGCGTGCGTCCATGGAATATTTTGGTATGCTGACCAGTTAACCGTATATGGAGGTTTAAAATTCGACAAGATAGTTTTATTTGTATGATGCCCGCCATCCAACGCATCTCTGAAATGGCTAATCATTTCCTCAGGCACTCCACCCTGGACACTACCTTCGGCTATTAGTCGATCTGCATATTTTTTTCGAGTACCCGGATGCTTCTTGACTAAGCTATACATCCAAGGCTGCGTGACCATCGGCTCATCTTGCTCGTTGTGACCGAGCTTTCTAAAACAGACAAGATCAATCACTACATCTTTACCAAACTCCATCCGATAGTCGAGCGCAATTTCCGTCACAAAGGCTACTGCTTCAGGATCATCCCCATTGACATGGAAAACGGGCGCATCAATCATCTTTGCAATGTCACTACAATACAAAGTCGAGCGCATATCCCTAGGGTCTGAGGTTGTGAATCCAATTTGATTGTTAATAATGATGTGTACGGTGCCCCCAGTTCGATAGCCACGTGTCTGAGATAGGTTTAAAGTCTCCATAACAACACCTTGTCCGGCAAAAGCGGAGTCACCGTGTAGCAACACCGGGAGGACTTCTCTGCCTTCAGCATCGTTGCGGCGACGCTGTCGGGCGCGTACTGACCCCTCAACAACTGGGTTAACAATTTCAAGATGTGAGGGATTAAATGCTAAAGAAACATGCATTGGTCCGCCAGGGGTCATCAAGTCCGAGGAAAACCCCTGATGATATTTAACATCACCCGCAGGGAGTTGCTCTACCGACTTGCCTTCGAACTCAGAAAATAGGTCCTTCGGCATCTTACCCAAGGTGTTCACAAGCACATTGAGACGACCCCGATGCGCCATACCAATAACTGACTCTTGAATACCTAACTGGCCGGCTCTTTGTAGCAGATGATCCAACGACACTATGAGACTTTCTGCACCCTCAAGAGAAAATCTTTTTTGCCCAACATACTTAGTGTGAAGATATTTTTCTAATGTCTCAGCTGCCGTCAAACGTTCGAGCAAATGGAGCTTAAAGTCTGAAGAATATTGAGGATGAGCTCTTGGCCCCTCAAGTCGATCTTGAATCCATCGTTTTTGCTGTACATCACTGATGTACATATACTCTGTGCCAACCGATCCACAATAGGTATCTTGTAAGGCCTTCAAAATATCTGACAAAGACATTTGCTCAGGCCCGACAAAAGACCCCGTATTAAAATTCTTATCAAGATCATCATGGCCAAGGACATAATGTTCGAGAGTTAACTCAGGAATTTCAGGCTTGCTGAATCGATCGAGCGGATCTAAAGACGCACGCCTCACACCTAAAAATCGGTATGCATTGATGAGCTGAAGCACTGAAACTTGTTTACGCTCGTTACTGACATCTCCCACAAGACCAGTAACCGAAGGGGTTGCGGCCCCGTTGTCTTTAAATCCGACAAATGACTTAACAACCTGATGATGCGAGACATCCTTGACTCGATCTGCATTTTGCAAATCATCAAAATAATCTTTCCAATCTGATGGGATTGAACTCGGATCCTCTAAATAAGAGTCATACAACTCTTCTACAAATGCAGCATTAGTACCAAAAAGGTAGGAGCTACCACCAAATTCGTTCATCATGGTTTATTCAGCCGAAGGTCTGTTATAAGAATCATATTAGATAAATTAACGTTGTTGAATTGACCTCACATCCCGTGGGCCCTCACCGACATATAGTTGTCTTGGGCGACCGATTTTTTGCTCGGAATCAGAAATCATTTCATTCCATTGAGCAATCCATCCAACGGTACGCGCAAGAGCAAAAATGCATGTAAACATATTTGTTGGAATCCCCATTGCCCGCTGGACGATACCCGAATAAAAATCAACGTTTGGATATAGCTTTTTCTCAATAAAATAGTCGTCTTCTAACGCTATACGTTCTAGCTCCATTGCCAGTTTGAATAAGCGGTCATTCTCCAAACCCAACTCACCTAAGACCTCATGACAGGTCTCTCGCATCAATTTAGCCCTAGGGTCATAATTTTTATAGACCCGGTGACCAAAGCCCATCAACCTAAATCCTGAATTTTTATCCTTAGCTTTCTTAATATATTCGCCAACTCGAGACACATCTCCAATCTCTTCCAACATATCCAAACACGCTTCGTTTGCACCGCCGTGAGCTGGCCCCCAAAGGCAGGCGATTCCTGCAGCAATGCATGCAAAAGGATTTGCACCAGAGGACCCGGCAAGACGAACAGTCGAAGTCGATGCATTTTGCTCATGATCAGCATGCAATATGAAGATACGATCTAACGCTCTCGCTAACGTTTCGTTAACTTTGTACTCTTCAGCAGGAACCGAGAACAGCATACGCATAAAGTTAGCCGAGTAGCTCAACTCATTATCTGGATACACAAAGGGTTGCCCAACCGAGTACTTGTAAGCCATAGCTGCAAGTGTTGGTATTTTGGCAATCAGGCGAAATTGTGAAATCTCTCGATGCGAAGGGTTATCTAAATCTAATGAGTCGTGATAAAAAGCCGAGAGAGCGCCAACAGTACCGACCAAGATTGCCATTGGATGGGCGTCACGCCGGAAGCCTCTAAAAAAATTGTTAATCTGATCATGAACCATGGTGTGTCGCATGACTTTTGAATCAAATCTTGTTTTTTCTTCGGCATTAGGTAACTCACCATTTAATAAAAGGTGGCAAACTTCAAGAAAGTCACATTGCTTAGCAAGCTGCTCGATAGGATATCCTCGATAGAGTAATACACCCTCGTCCCCATCAATATATGTTATCGCCGACCGGCAACTCGCAGTCGACAAAAATCCTGGGTCATAGGTAACTTTTCCTGTTTTACTAAGCAGAGTTCGAATATCCACCGCATCCGGACCGATAGTCCCGCTGTGAATAGGAAAATCGATACTTTCTTCTCCGTTTGGGAGAACCAGATTTGCTTTTCTGTCGGACATTACAACCCCTTTTTATTTTATTTTTAGCAAGGCCCAGGCCTTTTATTTTTATATATTGCTCAGCATTTTCATCTAAAAATTATTTACGCATTAAATTAACCAATACGCCGAACTCTTTATCACTTGTATCGGCCCGTCCCATGGCAAGGTCCAATAAATCATTATCCTGAAGCCTCAACAAGCGATTAAACGTTTCTCGTTGCTCTGCCCCTAGTGATGGGTACTCTTCATTAAGAAATCTTTGCAAAACAAGATCAAGTTCTAGCAACCCCCTACGACAACTCCAACGTAATCTGTCCATATCGCTCATAACTGACGTCCTAAACCATCCTCTTAACGAGCATATCTTTGATTTTTCCTATGGCCTTTGTTGGATTCAAACCTTTAGGACAAACATCTACGCAATTCATGATTGAGTGACACCTGAAGAGTCGGTAGGGGTCCTCAAGATTATCTAACCGTTGACTCGACGACTGATCTCTTGAGTCCGCAAGAAATCGATAAGCCTGAAGCAAGCCGGCCGGACCTACAAACTTGTCTGGATTCCACCAAAAAGAAGGACAAGCAGTCGAGCAACAGGCACATAAAATGCACTCATACAGACCATCTAATTGCTCTCTTTCTTTTGGTGACTGCAGTCGTTCTGTATCAGGAGCTGCGTCCTCATTGACCAAATAGGGCTGAACCGAATGGTATTGTTTGAAAAACTGTGACATATCAACAATCAAGTCACGAATAACTGGCATCCCAGGTAGCGGTCGTAATTCCACAGGTGTCTTAATCGTTGCAAGACTGGTGACACACGCGAGTCCATTTTTACCATTGATGTTCATCGCGTCTGAACCACAAACACCCTCGCGACAGGATCGACGAATACTTAAAGAATCATCCATCTCCTTAATGCGAATCAGCGCATCGAGCAACATCCTATCGGATGAACCAAGCTCGACGTCATACTCCTTCATATAAGGCTTCGCATCTTTTTCTGGATCGTATCGATAAATTCTAAATAACATGACGTATACCTCTTTACTGAATAACTAGAATCGATTAATAAGTACGGACCTTAGGCTCAATAGTCTCTGCGGTTAGTGGATTCATATGAACAGGTTTATAATCCAATCGGTTCGCCTCTTTAAACCAAAGAGTGTGCTTCAACCAATTCTCGTCATCTCTCTCTGCAAAATCTGCTCGATCATGAGCGCCCCTACTTTCTTTTCTCGCGTCCGCAGACACTAGAGAAGCCACTGCGACCTCGATCAAATTATCTAACTCCAACGCCTCAATTCGAGCTGTATTGAATACCTTACTCTTATCAGAAATTTGAGTTCTCATAACCCGTTGCGCAACCTCTTTAATTTCAGCAACCCCATTGGCAAGCAAATCTGGGAAACGGAAAACACCGCAATTTCTCTGCATTGTTTGTCGGAGTGCTGCCCCAACCTCAGAAACAGATTCACCATTAGTTTGGTTGTTCAAACGATCCAATCGCTCACGCGTCAAATCACCAGCATCGCGGGGCAAGTCTTTATGCTCGAGATTTTGTTTTAAAAATTTAACTGTTGAATCACCCGAAGATTTACCAAACACCAACAAGTCAGTGAGCGAGTTCGTTCCAAGTCGATTAGCACCATGAACCGAGGCACAAGCGCACTCGCCTGCAGCAAATAATCCAGGCACAATCGCCTCCTTATCTTCTCCTGATGGGGCAACCACTTCACCCCGGTAGTTAGTCGGAATACCGCCCATCATGTAATGACACGTTGGCACCACAGGAATTGGATCTTTAACTGGATCAACATTAGCAAATTTCTTAGCAATTTCCCGAATCCCTGGCAATTTACTCTCGATTAACTCTTCACCTAAATGATCAAGCTTTAGCATTACATGATCCCCATTATCACCACAGCCTCGACCGTCCTTTATCTCGGTTGCCATCGCGCGAGCAACCACATCGCGAGACGCTAAATCTTTAGCATTAGGTGCATAACGTTCCATAAATCGTTCGCCATCCTTGTTGAGAAGATACCCTCCTTCTCCACGCACACCCTCCGTGATTAAAACACCCGCTCCAGCTACACCTGTAGGATGGAATTGCCAGAACTCCATATCCTCTAGTGGTATCCCCGCCCGAGAGACGATACCGAGACCATCACCAGTGTTAATAAATGCATTCGTACTCGACTCGTACACTCGCCCCGCTCCGCCTGTGGCAAATAAAACCGCCTTCGCGTGGAAAATAAATACTTCACCCGTCTCCATTTCCATAGCCGTAACGCCTACAGCTTGACCCGATGAGTCGCGTATCAAATCAAGCGCCATCCACTCAACGAAGAAATGGGTGTTGGATCGCACATTTCTCTGATACAAAGTATGTAGCATCGCGTGGCCTGTTCGATCAGCCGCACAACACGACCGCTGACTCGGTGGACCCGCTCCAAAATTTTGCATGTGTCCGCCAAATGGGCGCTGATAAACCGACCCGTTTTCATTTCGATCAAAGGGCATCCCAAAATGCTCTAACTCAATCACGCTCTTCGGTGCTTCTCGGCACATAAACTCAATCGCATCCTGATCCCCGAGCCAATCTGACCCTTTCACGGTATCGTACATGTGCCAATGCCAGCTATCCTCACCCATATTCGCTAATGCTGCGCCAACCCCACCTTGCGCGGCCACCGTATGGGAACGTGTAGGAAAAACTTTAGAGAGCACAGCAACCTTACAACCCGCTTCTGAAAGCTGAAGTGCAGCCCTCAGGCCAGCACCACCGGCACCAACAATCACGGCATCAAATTTTCTTACTGGATACGACATTTACACACTCCACAAAATTTGAATGGTCCATAGAGCATAAGCAATCAGAACCAGTATCGTTAGAACTTGAAGACCAAGACGCAACGCCGTGCACTTGATATAGTCCATAAAAATATCTCTGACGCCAATCCATGCGTGCCAAAAAAGACTCAAGAAAAATAATAGTGTGATGGTTCTCATCCACTGAGGTTGGAACATGTAGCTCCACTCGAAGTAATCTTTCGGGCAGGTAACGACGTAGACAATTCCAAAGACAATCGTATACACCGCCATGATGGCCGCCGTGACTCGTTGGATCAACCAATCCTTTATCCCATAATGCGCTCCGGTAACAATTCGATTTACCATATGCTGACTCCAAAAATAAGTGTGAGGACTACACTCAAAACCAATACCGCAGCGCTCGATTTACGAGCCGCCGAGAGATCTGAACCAACATGCAAGTCAAGAAGCAAGAAGCGAATACCCGCTATGAAATGATGAGTAAATGCCCAGACAAGGCCAATGACTAAAGTTTTACCCAACCAACCCGTTAAACATTTTGCTGCCTGCGCATATCCCTGCGGCTGTCTCTTATACACATCTCCGAGCCCACGAGACCTCTCTACATCTCG
>CAJXPC010000073.1 GCA_913057845.1 uncultured Pseudomonadota bacterium | reverse complement strand
AGCGTCAGATGTGTATAAGAGACAGATTCAGAATATATTGATGCGCGTCTCGAGTTCATTCTCGCCGAACTTAAAAAATTGGGTGTTGATGTGTCGCAGCACGCGGATTCACAACAACTTTCGGCTAAGGCTAAGGCTGCCGAATAGTTGACTAAATTAGTCGGGAACTATACAATTAGCTTCTATTTTTAGCTCGGCTGGTTACGTGTGTAATCAAAAGTCCAAGCCCTTCGGAGGGTTCAATCAATGAGATTAACGACAAAAGGACGCTTTGCGGTTACCGCAATGATGGACATTGCCCTGCAAGATGGAGCAAAGCCTGTAGCGCTAGGCGATATCAGTGAGCGTCAGCGCATATCTTTATCGTATCTTGAACAGCTATTTGGAAAACTTAGACGAAGCTTACTTGTCACAAGCGTGCGTGGTCCTGGTGGGGGTTATCGGATCAAACAGCCGATTACATCGATCACCGTTGGTGAAATAATAAGGGCAGTTGATGAAACAGTTGATGCGACCCAATGCGGTGGTTTAAAGAATTGTAAGGACGATAAAGAGTGCATTACCCATGATTTATGGACAGGATTGAATGAGCATATTTTTGATTATATGGATACTGTAAGACTTTCTGACTTAGTCGAAAGGCGAGTTTTTAAGTTGAAGGGTATTCAGCCAGTTAAGTTCGAGAAAAGAAATTGATGCAAGTGTATTTTGACCATAACTCCACCACGAGAGTGGCTGATTCGGTGCTTGGCGCGATGTTGCCGTACTTTCAGCATCAGTATGGAAATGCATCGAGTCGACATGATCTTGGAACAATTGCTCGATCGGCAATTAATGAGTCAAGAGAGAAGATTGCTGGACTTGTTGGTGTTCAGCCCTCCCAGGTGATCTTCACTTCTGGTGGAACTGAGTCAAATAATATGTTTATTAGTGGGATGGCCTCCTACTTACCGCCAGGCAGAGTGTTGGTCAGTTCGATCGAGCATCCCTGCGTTATGGTGCCAGCTAGACATTTAAGCAGACAGGGCTGGACAGTCGACTTAATTCCGGTGTCTGCAAAGGGTATTGTAGATAAAGACCAATTGTCGGTTGACTTGATCGGTAGAGATTCTTTGGTGTCTGTGATGATGGTTAATAACGAAACGGGTGTAATTCAACCTATTGCTGAGCTGGCTTCTCTAGTGAAAAGTAACGGGGGCTGGATGCATACAGATGCTATTCAAGCATTGGGTAAAATTCACTGTAACTTTGGGGATAGCGGCGTTCATGCAATGAGTCTTTCGGCTCATAAGATTAATGGCCCAAAGGGTATTGGGGCGTTGATTGTAGATAAAAAATTACCGATCGATGCTTTTATTAAAGGTGGTGGGCATGAGTTTGGGCTTAGATCAGGCACTGAAAATGTTGCATCGATTGTTGGTTTTGGTGTGGCAGCTGAATTAGCTGCGTCTAATTTAAGCGGCTACGGATCACATGTGAGTGTGTTGCGAGATAAAATAGAGGCTCAGCTTATTCGTATCGGTGCTGTTATCCATGGTTTAGGTTCGCCACGTTTAAGTAATACATCCTATTTTTCAGTTCCAGGCATACAGGGTGAAACGCTTGTTATGGAGTTGAATAAGCTTGGTTTTGCAGTTGCAAGTGGCGCTGCGTGTTCGAGTCATGGTAGTGGTTCTAGCGTAACTCTGAAGGCGATGGCCGTTCCAGAGGAACTAGTGCATGGTGCTGTGCGTCTCAGTCTTGGAATGGATAATGTAGAAGAAGAGTGCGACGGGTTTAGTGCAGCTTTAGAGTTAATCGTTTCGCGTTTAAAAGAATTAGTTTCACTTACGGTTTAGGTCATATTAATTATGTCGATACAGGTTACACAAAAAGCAGCGATTCATATTCAACGATCCTTAGATAAAGAAGGAGGGGTTGGTTTGAGGTTTGGGGTTAGGACGGTTGGATGTTCTGGGCTGAGTTATACCTTCGAGCGAGCTTCCGAGATCGCTGCAGACGAAGAGGTGTTTGAGTCGGAAAATGTGAAGTTGCTTGTAAAAAAATCTGACCTCGTATTTTTAGACGGCTCAATCCTTGATTTTGAAAGAAAAGGGTTAAACGAATTATTTAAAGTTGAAAACCCTAAAGCTGCTGCGACTTGTGGTTGTGGTGAGAGTTTTACGATTGACGAAAACAACTGATGGTGTCTTAACAATATGAGTACAGCAATTGATAACATTGTGAATCAGCCGTACAAGGCTGGATTCCACACCGAAATCGAGACGGATTCAATGGCTCGTGGTTTGAGCGAAGATGTTATTCGAACGATATCGAGCAAGAAGAATGAGCCAGATTGGTTGTTAGAGTTTCGTCTTAATGCTTACCGTCATTGGTTGACGATGACAGAGCCAAAATGGCCAAACGTGAGATATCCAAAAATTGATTTTCAGGACATAATTTATTATTCGGCACCGAAGTCTAAGGCGACCAAGAAGTCCATGGATGAGGTCGATCCAGAGTTATTGAAAACTTTTGAGAAGCTTGGTATTCCTATGAATGAGCGGGCGGCTTTGGCTGGCGTTGCTGTGGATGTTGTTTTTGATAGCGTGTCTGTAACGACCACCTATAAAGAAAAGTTAGCGGAATACGGGATCATATTTTGCTCGTTCTCTGAGGCGGTCAGAGACCATCCGGATCTGATTAAGAAGTACCTTGGTAGTGTTGTTCCTTATACCGATAATTTTTATTCCGCATTAAATTCAGCGGTTTTTACGGACGGGTCGTTCTGTTACATCCCGAAAGGTGTGAAGTGTCCGATGGATCTGTCGACTTACTTTCGCATCAATACTCAGGACTCGGGTCAGTTTGAAAGGACTCTGATTGTCGCAGAAGAGGGCAGCCAGGTGTGTTACCTAGAGGGATGCACTGCACCTCAATTTGATACGAATCAATTGCATGCAGCCGTGGTTGAGCTCATTGCTATGGATGATGCAGATATTAAGTATTCCACTGTGCAAAATTGGTATGCCGGAGATGAAAATGGTGTTGGTGGTATCTTTAATTTTGTGACTAAGCGCGGATTGTGCAAAGGTAAAAACTCCAAAATATCTTGGACCCAAGTGGAGACTGGATCAGCGGTGACTTGGAAATACCCCTCGTGTATTCTTCTTGGAGATAATTCGGTGGGTGAGTTTTACTCCGTAGCGCTTACTAATCACATGCAGCAGGCTGATACTGGAACAAAGATGTTCCATATTGGCAAGAATACGCGCAGCCGCATTATCAGTAAGGGTATTTCAGCGGGAAAATCTAATAATAGTTATCGTGGTTTGGTGAAGGTGTCACCTAAAGCCGATGGTGCTCGTAACTATTCTCAATGCGACTCTATGTTGATTGGCGATCTTTGTGGCGCCAACACATTCCCTTACATTGAGGTCGCCAACAAGAGCGCGACCGTAGAACATGAGGCAAGCACGTCAAAAATTGGTGAAGAGCAGTTGTTTTATTTTTTGAGTCGAGGTATCGATTCTGAAGAAGCTGTTTCTATGATTATTAATGGATTCGTCAGAGATGTATTTATGCACTTGCCCATGGAGTTCGCGGTCGAGGCAACAAAATTACTCGGTCTAAAACTGGAAGGAAGTGTTGGATGATTATCAAGAATGCAGCAACGATCCTAAGCGTACATAACCTCGTCGCTAGTATTGATGGCACTCAAATACTCAAGGGTTTTGATATAACTGTTAAAGCTGGTGAAATACACGCAATCATGGGGCCTAATGGCTCTGGTAAAAGTACCTTTTCTAAGGTCTTAGCCGGACATCCTTCTTACACGGTTGATGGTGGTACTTTAGAGTTTAAGGGGCAAAGTTTGATGGACTTAGAGCCCGATGAACGAGCAAAGCTGGGTGTTTTTCTTGGGTTTCAGTATCCAGTCGAGGTTCCCGGTGTCACAAATGGTTCATTTTTGAGGTTGGCATACAACACTGTTCAGGGCGCAAGGGGTAAAGACGAGTTGGACCCACTTGAGTTTGATGACTTTATTCAGAGTAAATTGAGCCTTCTTGGTATGGATGCGAGCTTTTTGGAGCGCAGTTTGAACGACGGGTTTTCGGGTGGTGAAAAGAAAAGAAATGAAATCCTTCAAATGGCGATTTTAGAACCTACTCTCGCCATATTAGATGAAACTGATTCCGGGTTAGATATTGATGCTTTAAGGGTTGTTGCAAATGGTGTGAACACGCTGCACGGTGACAGCGATGCTGTAGTGCTTGTGACTCATTACCAGAGACTACTTAATTACATTGAACCAGATTTCATTCATGTTGTGGATGGTGGGCGCGTGATTAAGACTGGGGACAAGTCTTTAGCGCATGAGCTTGAGTCTCGAGGATATGAGTGGGTTCTGGACGAAAACCGTTCGAGAGCAGCATGAGTCAGCAATCGGTGGAGTTTACAGCCTCTTTGTTGAAGGCGGATGGGGCTAACGTCGAGCATTCAACAGAAGATTGGTTAAAAAGCTGTCAGTTAGATGCTCGTACCCATTTTGAAAAGTGCCCACTGCCGACAACTTCGGAAGAGGAGTGGCGTTTTACAGATTTGACTGGGCTATATAAAAGTACTCTTACTCCCTCAGCGCTTGACACACCCATTGACCCATCAGTGGTGAAATCATTTTTGATTCCAGAAGCCAGTAGTTCTGTTGTTCTGGTGAATGGCGTTTACTCCCCCTCATTGAGTACTGTGAGCTCAGCCCAAACTAAAATTCGAGTCTGTAATCTGAAGTCAGCACTGAACGATGCTCAACTAAAGGTATCGGTAAAGCGCCGATTAAATAGCCTAGAAGGTGATGGAGTCAGTGGGTTTTGCGAAATGAATACCGCGCTATTTAAAGATGTCGTCGTGATTCATGCGGATTCTAATGGTAATTCTTTTGAAACTATCCACATTTTAAATATCAGCACAGGTAAACATACCTTCAATCATCCGCGATTGCTCCTCATCGCCGAAGAGCAGGCACGAGTATGTGTTCTAGAGGATTATATTGGTATAGGCGGTTTTGGCTATATGACCAATGCTGTGTCAGAGTTATCACTGGCAGCTGAATCACAGGTCATACATGTCAAGCTTCAACGTGATGATGACAGTGCTTACCATATTGCACATACGCATGTAGGCATAGATAAAGGTGCTTCGTATCAAAACTGGTCGGTCAGTGTTGGAGCGGTAGTATCGAGACATAATTTGGTCACGAGACAGCGTGAAGATGGGGGTCATATTGCAATTAAAGGTTTAGCGCTTGGACACGATAAGCGAATAGTTGATATGCATTCATGCATCGAACATACAAAACCTCATGGGCAGTCAATACAGGTTCATAAAACCATTGCTGGAGATCGGTCTAAGATTGTTTTTAACGGTAAGGTAAAGGTTCATAAAGGGGCGCAGCAAACGAATTCCAGCCAACAAAATCGCAATTTATTGCTTAGCGCTCGAGCGTCAGTTGACACCAAGCCTGAATTAGAAATATTTGCCGATGATGTTAAGTGTGCGCATGGCGCAACTGTCGGGCAGGTGAGCGAAGATGAATTGTTCTATCTGAAGTCTCGCGGCCTCGATGATGATTTAGCGCGTAATTTACTCAATTATGCCTTTGCTAAAGAGGTGATTGAAGATTTGCCGATTAAGTCTTTAGGTGCGGTTATAGAAAGTTATATTCGAGACCAAACAAAAATATAAGAGCATCAAAGTATATCTAAATGGGAACAAGAGAGAGATATTGATATGGTTGAATTCGATGTTGAGCGCATTCGACGGGACTTTCCTGTCTTAGCGACGTCAGTTAATAACAAGCCTTTAGTATATTTGGATAGCGGTGCGAGTGCACAAATGCCTCAATCAGTGATTGATCGTATCAATCATTACCATCAGTATGAACATGCCAACATTCACCGTGGTGTTTATCAACTCTCAGAGCAAGCGACGGCGGCTTATGAGGCGGTAAGGACAACGGTGGCAAGGTTTTTAAATGTGGCTGATACCTCAGAAATTATATTCACTAAGGGCACAACACATGCGATTAATTTGGTTGCGCATGCTTATGGGCGTAAGTTCGTTCATGCTGGAGATGAAATCATTGTGTCCCATATGGAGCACCATTCGAACATCGTTCCTTGGCAGCAATTGTGTGACGAAGTTGGCGCGACGCTGAAAGTCATTCCAATTAGTGATATCGGAGAATTGGATTTAGAGGTATACGAGCGTTTGTTGTCCGATAAAACAAAATTAGTTGCGGTGACTCATGTCTCGAATGTGTTGGGGACTGTTAATCCTATTAAAGATATGGTTGCTCTTGCGCATGCAAGAGAGATTCCAGTTTTGGTTGATGGTGCTCAAGGAGCGCCTCATATGAAAGTGGATGTTCAAGATCTTGGCTGTGATTTTTATATTTTTTCTGGGCATAAGATGTGTGGTCCAACCGGAATCGGTATTCTTTACGGTAAGCGTCATTGGTTGGAGAGAATGAATCCGTATGAAGGCGGGGGAGATATGATTCTTTCGGTCACCTTCGAAAAGACTACTTATGCCGATATTCCCGCAAAATTTGAAGCAGGCACGCCTCCAATCGTCTCGGCACTTGGTCTCGGTGAGGCAATAGATTATTTAGAGGCGATTGGCCTTGATAGCATTGAGCGCTATGAAAAAGTATTGACCAAGTATGCTACAGAGGCATTGTCGGATATTAAGGATATAACTTTTTACGGTACGGCTCCTAATAAGGCAGCAGTCATTTCCTTTAATATTAAAGGCGTGCATGCTCATGACATAGGCACCTTACTTAATGACGATGGCGTAGCTGTGCGTACAGGACATCATTGCGCGCAACCAGTTATGCAGCGATATAAGGTCCCTGCAACGACACGGGCTTCTTTCTATTTGTACAATACGATCGATGATGTGGACAAGCTCGTTGCCTCCATCCGTAACGCACAGAAAATATTCAGCTAGGACATTATTAATATGAGTTCCAAACAAATATACCAAGAGGTGATCCTGGATCATTGTAAGAAGCCGCGAAACTGGGGAATGATTACGAATCCAACACATAAAGCCGAGGGTATTAATCCCTTGTGCGGTGACCACCTATGGGTAAGCATGACTGTGGTTGACGAAAAAATAGAGGACATACAGTATGAGGGCGAAAGCTGCGCCATCTGTATGTCTTCAGGTTCGATGATGACTACAAAGGTTAAGGGTAAGGCATTCGCCGATGCAATTGCATTGGCCGAGCAGTTTCGGTCGTTGACTACTGGGCCCAGTGCAGCCGATGAGGCAAAAGAGCTTGGGAGCCTTACTGTTTTCTCAGGTATTCGTGACCTACCTTCACGGGTTAAATGTGCGATGTTACCTTGGCACACGTTAACAGCAGCAATCAACTCGAAAGACGAAGCTTCTACAGAAGGTGATCAAGATCCTGTTCCCGGTTCAGGAACCCAAAAAACTTAAGTAAAAAAATTATGCCTAAAATTGCCGATTTAGAAGTTACCCCAAATCCAAACGCTAGGAAATTCGTACTCAAAGAACCTATAACCTATGGCGTGGCCAAGTCATATGAGTCAGCGGAAGAAGCGGTTGGGGATGAGCTTGCGTCTAGTTTGTTTCAAATAGAGAGTGTGGTATCTGTTTTTTACGTCGATAATTGGATTACGGTGACGCAAGACGGTAGTGCCGATTGGAAAGAATTGATGCGATCTTTGGCCCTGTCTCTTATACACATCTCCGAG
>CAJXPC010000072.1 GCA_913057845.1 uncultured Pseudomonadota bacterium | reverse complement strand
AGATGTAGAGAGGTCTCGTGGGCTCGGAGATGTGTATAAGAGACAGCTGAATCACTCGTTGAAACCCAAGTGTCGGCTGCGTCTCTGAGTCCTCATCGGCAATCAATGGCGTGTGTTCTTCAATAAAATCTAAGAGTAGCTTCTTCAGCTCTTCGAGGTTTGTTCCGCAAGCTTTTAAAACCTCTAGCGCCGACGGATTTTCAAGCATTGCAAGTAGCAAATGCTCCACCGTAATAAATTCGTGTTTCTTTTTGCGAGCCTCCATAAATGCCATATGAAGGCTGACTTCAAGTTCCTGGGCGATCATACTTCCTCCATCGTGCATTGTAGGGGGTGTTGATGTTGACGAGAAAACCCAGCCACGAGCTCCACCTTAGTTGTTGCCACATCCTTTACGAAGACGCCACACACCCCAACACCGTCTCGATGCACCTTTAGCATGACTTGCGTCGCCTGCTCGCTGGTCATCGAAAAAAATTTTTGAAGCACCATCACAACAAATTCCATCGGAGTGTAATCGTCGTTCAGTAGCATAACCTTGTATAGCCTTGGCGGCTTGATCTTAGTTGTTTCTGCTACTAAATGCGCATCACCTTGCTGATTACTCACAACTTAAGTCCTTAAATTTTTAATGTTGGAAGTATAACCCTTATCTTTATGACTACAGTTTAAAACTCAAGCTATAACTTAACAAATGCGATGGGTGCAATGCAACAATTTACAAGGTAGACAGCTAATACTTAAACTACGACATAAACATCCTCCGAAAGTTTCTTGACTTCACGATGGGAATCGCATAAAAAGTTACTAGGGAGTTTGCATTTGCATCACCACTGACTGCGATAAGCGCATTCAGCTCTGGGGGTTTGAATACAAATGAAGTCTGACAGCTTAACGGCTGTATTTATTAAAAAGTATTGGGGATTAGGGGTATGGCAACTGGCACAGTAAAATGGTTCAATGACGCAAAAGGTTTTGGTTTCATCACACCTGACGATGGAAGCGAAGATCTATTTGCTCACTTCTCAGCTATTGAAATGAATGGGTTCAAAACCCTCAAAGAAGGACAAAAAGTAGCCTTCGAGGTAACGCAAGGACCTAAAGGAAAACAAGCTTCAAACATTAAAGAAGGAGACTAAACGAACAGTTTAGACTCTATCTTGAGCAACACCAAACGGCAACTTCGGTTGCCGTTTTTTATTAAACTGAAGCAAAAACATCTTTATGAATTAGGTATAATTTTAATTAAAATAAAATTACCTTTCATAATATGAAATTATGACGCTGTGCGTCAAAAAGTCACACTGGAGAACGATGATGAGTCAACAATACCCTTGCCCGAACGGAGTAACTATATCTGGGGCCTACAAGCCCGACTTCGCAGAAATACTGACCTCGGAGGCACTTGAATTCCTCGCCAAATTGCATCGAAACTTTGACAGCACAAGAAAAGAGCTGATTGCCCGTCGCGTCACTCGTCAACTAGAACTTGATGCTGGAAAATTACCTGATTTTCTTTCAGAAACCAAAGCCATTCGAGAAGGCGACTGGGTAGTAGCAACCGTTCCTCAAGACCTTCAAGATCGAAGAACAGAAATCACAGGACCGACCGACAGGAAGATGGTGATCAATGCCTTGAACGCCGGTGCCAAAATGTACATGGCAGACTTTGAGGACTCCAACACGCCGACCTGGAACAACCAAGTATCAGGCCAGATAAATATGCGGGATGCTGTTAGAAAAACGATCAGCTTTACCAACGAAGCAGGCAAGTCATATTCACTAAACGAGGAAACAGCCACCCTTCTCATCAGACCACGCGGATGGCATCTAACGGAAGCACACGTGATCATTGATGGTGAACCAATGTCTGGCTCACTGTTTGACTTTGGCCTTTACTTCTTTCACAACGCCAAAGAACGTCTTTCCCAAAAATCAGGAATTTATTTTTATCTTCCGAAGCTGGAATCTCACCTAGAAGCTCGATTGTGGAACGACGTATTTATCTTCAGTCAAGACGAAATAGGTGTCCCACAAGGCAGCGTAAAAGCAACTGTTTTAATCGAAACAATTATGGCCTCATTTGAGATGGATGAAATCTTATACGAGCTAAGAGAGCATTCGGCAGGACTAAACTGTGGTAGATGGGATTATATTTTCAGCTGCATCAAAAAGTTTAGGCATCAAGAAAACTTCATACTTGCAGACCGCAATGTCGTCACCATGACGAGCCCGTTCATGCGTGCTTACTCACTATTGCTCATTAAAACGTGTCATAAACGAGGCGCTTTTGCGATGGGCGGAATGGCGGCACAGATTCCAATAAAAAATGATGAAGCATCAAACCAAGCAGCTATAGACAAGGTTAGAACGGATAAAGAAAGAGAAGCCAGTGATGGGCATGATGGCACCTGGGTAGCACACCCAGGACTCGTCAAAGTTGCGCAAGATGCCTTTGACAAAGTCATGACAACGCCAAATCAAATCAGTAAGCAACGGCCCGACGTGAACATATCGGCTAGCGACCTCATTGACTTCAAACCCAATGGGCCAATCACGGAAGCTGGCTTACGAGCCAACATAAACATTGGCATTCAATATATTGGCGCTTGGATCGCAGGCACGGGGTGCGTCCCCATTTTCAACCTAATGGAAGATGCAGCCACCGCCGAAATATCTCGAGCACAAATTTGGCATTGGATCCGAAGCCCTTTAGGACTGTTAGAAGATGGTAGAAAAGTAACAAAAGAATTATTCAGTAGTTTAATTCCAGAGGAGTTAGAAAAAATAAAAGACATGCTCGGATCCAATTACCAAAATGGAAGATATCCAGAAGGAGCTGAGATGTTTGAAAAACTTACTCTTGACGATGAGTTTGTAGAATTCTTAACACTACCTGCATACGATGAAATCGTAAAAAATGGTGCCTAAGGAAGCGTAATGTGAATGTTGGGACGATTTTTTTCAGATACACTCTTCGTTAGTGTTGGCATAAAAAAGTCGATCTCACTCACGCGAACAACAATTCATTAAAGAATACGAAATGGTCTGGAAACCAAACGTTACAGTCGCTGCCATTGCAGAGCGAGACGGTAGATTCTTGCTTGTAGAGGAAAACACAAGTGAGGGTGTCAGACTCAACCAACCTGCAGGACATTTAGAGTCTGGTGAGACGCTGATCGACGCAGTCAAACGAGAAGTTTTAGAGGAAACAGCATTTAGCTTTGCGCCAAAATACACTACAGGAATACAACTTTGGAACAAAGCACCAAACGATGTAACCTTCCTCAGAATTTCGTTTGCAGGGGATGTAGGGGAATTCTTCCCGAAGAGAATCTTAGATACCGGGATTATCCGGACGTTGTGGTTGAGCTTAGAGGAAATAAAGAGTGAATCACATAGACTCAGAAGTCCTCTTGTGCTGAGCTGTATCACTGACTACGTAGACGGGTGTTTATTCCCTCTGAGCGTCATCAGACCGTAAATATGAGCGAAATACTTTGAACAAGAAAATTGTTGTCGGGCTCTCTGGGGGCGTTGACTCTGCAATCGCTGCGTGGCTACTCAAAGAGCAAGGCTACGAGGTCACCGGAGTCTTCATGAAAAACTGGGAAGATGATGACGACGAAAGTTATTGCAGCTCCAGAGAAGATCTGATTGATGCGGTTTCAGTTGCAGAGACACTCGGCATTGAAATCGAAACCGTTAATTTTTCCAAGGAATATCGAGACCGCGTGTTCAATGAGTTCCTAGACGAGTATGCGCGCGGCAGGACCCCTAACCCTGACGTTTTCTGCAATTCTGAAATTAAATTCAAAGCATTCTTAGATCATGCAATACAACTTGGCGCTGACAAAATAGCCACAGGGCACTATGCACAACTGCGAGAACGTAGTGGGCTTTTTGAGCTACTAAAAGCAGAAGACGGCACAAAAGATCAAAGTTATTTTTTATATAGACTCAATCAAGATCAACTCTCTAAAACGTTATTCCCTCTGGGCAATATGTATAAAAGAGAAGTAAGAGCGATCGCGAAACGCCTAGGTTTAGGGAATCACAACAAAAAAGATTCGACTGGCATCTGCTTCATCGGAGAGCGCCGGTTTAAAGATTTTTTAGGGCGATATTTGCCTGACAAACCGGGAAATATAATAACCCCAGAAGGCCAGACTGTCGGGTCGCACCAGGGATTAATGTTTCACACGATTGGCCAGCGACAAGGACTCGGAATAGGCGGGGATGGCCTGCCTTGGTATGTCTCCAAGAAAGATATGGCAACAAATACGCTCACTGTCGTACAAGGACACGATCATCCTCTCCTCCAGAATCCAGATATCTATGCGCAAAACCTCCATTGGATTTCCGGGAATACACCATCGAGCCAATGGGTCTTCGGCGCCAAATCCAGGTATCGTCAAAAAGATGCCGCCTGCACCATAAAAAACGTTACTGAATCGATGTGTCATGTCCAATTTGCCGAACCTCAATGGGCCGTTACGCCAGGACAGTCTCTAGTGGTATACGAGTCAAACGTGTGCCTGGGCGGCGGGGTTATATCGGACTTAAATGCTCAAAGTCACAATCTTTAGAAATAGATCAGGCACCAAGTCCCGTAATATCGATAATTGGGGCGTGCTAAAATTAAAGACTACCCAACCATAACCTTCTGTTTAATTGATCCATGCCTTCAAACTCATCAGCCCTGACCGCAATCAGTCCGATTGATGGCCGTTATCAACAAAAAACACAGCCGTTAGCTCAATTTTTCAGTGAATATGCCCTGATTAAATACCGAGTAACCGTGGAAATCGAATGGCTTAAATCGCTATCGGAGTCAACAGGTTTAAAAGAGATACAGAACATTCCTCAAAGCTCGATCAAAAAACTTAATGCACTCGCTCAGAACTTTTCTGTAGATGATGCGTTGGCAGTTAAAAAAATTGAACAGACCACTAATCATGATGTTAAAGCGGTGGAATACTGGTTACGCCAAGCTCTGAAAACAGAGGAGGATATAGCACCCATCACGCCTTTTATTCATTTCGCCTGCACCTCGGAAGATATCAATAATCTATCCTATGCCCTGATGCTGAAAGGTGCTAAAAATGACGTGCTCTTACCCAAGATAACCTCCATCATTTCGACCCTCGCCGACTTAAGCGTGAAATACGCTGAAGTGCCCATGCTCTCCAGAACACATGGTCAACCAGCCAGCCCAACCACTCTAGGAAAAGAATTAGCAAACGTAGTCTACCGTCTAGAACGTCAAATGACGTGTTTGTCCGAAACGACTCTGCAGGGCAAAATGAATGGAGCAGTCGGCAACTTCAACGCCCACCTCAGCGCTTATCCAGACTACGACTGGGAAACCCATTCTCAAAACGTCATAAAAGGCTTGGGCTTAGATCCCATCCCATATACCACCCAGATCGAACCTCATGACGGAATTGCTGAATTATTTGATTGCCTCATGCGTATCAATACGATACTGATCGATCTCAACCGTGATTTATGGGGCTATATTTCAATTGGTTATTTCAAACAAAAAGTCAGAGCAGGAGAAGTCGGCTCATCAACAATGCCGCACAAAGTAAACCCTATTGATTTCGAAAACTCTGAAGGAAATCTCGGTTTATCGAATGCAGTACTAAATCACCTCAGTCGCAAATTACCTATTTCGAGGTGGCAGAGAGACCTTACCGACTCGACGGTACTCCGTAATATGGGCGTCGGTTTAGGTTACGGACTACTTGCCTATGAATCATGCCTTAAGGGATTATCCAAGCTAGATATCAATTTAGATAAACTTAACCAAGATCTTGAGCAGTGCTGGGATGTTCTCGCCGAACCCGTTCAAACAGTCATGAAGAAATATGGAATAGAAAACGCCTATGAACAGCTAAAAGACTTAACACGAGGACAAGGTGGCATCACTAAACCAGACTTGCACAGATTTGTTGAGAGCCTGACTATTCCGGATGATGCAAAAAAACGCCTTCTTGATCTAACTCCTCAGTCCTACACGGGAATCGCACAAAGGCTAGCTAAAAATATTAAGAAATGACTAGCCAGTTGGAGGCTTAGTTCTAAGTCGCCCCTTAATCAACTCGATAAGTGCCGGAGCAATAGATAGAAAAATAATAAAGAAAATCACAGCTGTTAAGTTGTTCTCGATAATCGGCAAATCTCCCAAGTAGAAACCAACACCTACCAATGAGAAAACCCATAAAACAGCCCCAATCACGTTGAACATTAAAAACTGAGCGTAGGGATAACGAGCAATACCAGCAACAAAAGGAGCATAGGTCCTGACAATAGGAATAAATCGAGCAATGATTATAGTCTTGGCGCCATATTCTTCAAAAAACTTCTCAGTCCGATCTAAATACTCTTGCTTAAGAAATCGTATTTTTCCCGTCATCAATACTCTTCGACCGAAAAGGCTTCCGAGATAATAATTTAATGCGTCTCCCAGAATTGCAGCAGCAGTTAATGAGCTGGTGATCAAAATGAAATTGAAGTCTCCCTTGGCAACGAAGGTGCCAATTAGGAACAACAAGGAGTCTCCGGGCAAAAAAGGAGTTAAGACCAAACCCGTTTCGCAGAAAATGATTAAAAAGAGAAACAAATAGGTAGTCTTGCCGTACGTTGCAATTGCCGCAGCAAGATGGGTATCGAGATGCACAACAACCGAATAAATTTCTCTAATGAATTCCACTCTCGGCTCTCATCTTTCTGTGCATCAAGATGCAAGTCGGCAAGAAGTGCCTCACCTTAGACATCAAAGCGTGTGCATGAAGTTTATTAGACGACTGCTTCCTCTTTCTTTACCTCAGGCTTAATTAAGTCTTCTCGACTAATGCCCAACCACAGGACGAGTGGACTTGCTACAAAAATGGAAGAATAAATTCCGAACAAAATACCAATCGTCAATGCTAGTGCGAAGTAGTGAAGCGTTTCACCACCAAAAATTAAAATTGAAAGGACCATCAATTGGGTACTACCATGCGTGATAATAGTTCGAGACATCGTACGGGTGATGGCGTTGTTAATGACTTCCCGAACAGTTGCTTTCCTCATTTTTCTAAAGTTTTCACGAATTCGGTCAAACACGACCACGGACTCATTTACGGAATACCCTAAAGTCGCCAATACGGCGGCTAAAACCGGAAGAGAAAACTCCCATTGAAACATAGCAAAAAACCCTAAAATAATCACTACGTCATGAAGGTTTGCTAGAATGCCGGCCACCCCGAACTTCCACTCAAAGCGAAATGCTAAGTAAGCCACAATTCCTAAAGAGACGAACAAGAGCGCTAATGCACCCTTCTCAACCAACTCCTCACCCACTTGAGAACCGACATAATCTACGCGACGAAGCTCCAATTGCGCATCATCTGCTTTGAGCATTAAGAAAACTTGATCGGATAACTTCGCTCCAGATAATTCTGGTTTTGTTGGCAGACGAATCAACACAGTCTTTGAATCTCCAAAGCTCTGAACCATTGGCTCATTCATTCCACCAGACTGAAGGGTGTTCCGAATTTGGGTTAAGTTTGCAGACTGAGAATAGCCCACTTCCATGACTGTTCCCCCTGTAAATTCGACGCCTAGATTCAATCCCTTAAAACCAAGTGCACCGACCGCAACCAAGAACATAGCAATGGAAATCACATTAAACGCCAAAGCATGGCGCATAAATGGGATATCTTTACGAATTTTAAAAAACTCCATGACAGCTTTTCCTAATCTGAGTTACTTTTTCGACTGCGACACTAACTCGTTTTTTTGTGCCAGTCAGAATCACCAATCGCAAGGCTTTCAATACGTTTCTTGCGCCCATAAATCAAATTCACCACACCCCGTGATCTGTCTCTTATACACATCTGACGCTGCCGACGAATAGAGAGGTGTAGAT
>CAJXPC010000071.1 GCA_913057845.1 uncultured Pseudomonadota bacterium | reverse complement strand
AAAAATGACAAAAAAAACCTTATCGTTTGCTGAGGTATTTGATATTTATGGTTTTCGGGTTGTCGTTAAGGATATTTCATCGTGCTACTTAGCGCTAGGGGTACTACACCAACGGTATAAGCCTGTTCCCGGAAAATTCAAAGACTTTATTGCCATCCCAAAGGCCAATGGCTACCAAAGCCTGCACAGCACCCTCCTAAGCCCTGTCGGCACTCCTATTGAAGTCCAAATTCGAACAAAAAAAATGGATCAAATTGCGGAATCTGGCGTTGCATCACACTGGCTATATAAAGAAACTGACGACGCTTCTCTGACAGACCTACAAACCCGCACACATCAATGGATGCAGAATTTACTGCAACTACAATCAGAACCAGGAAATGCGGCTGAATTTCTAGAGCACCTCAAATTAGACTTATTCCCTGATGAAGTGTTTGTTTTTACACCCAAAGGTAAAATCATCTCACTTCCCCGAGGTGCGACGACCATTGATTTCGCTTACGCTGTGCATACGGATGTTGGGAATTTCACCTTAGCCGCTAAGGTGAATCATGAGTCAGTGCCTTTAAATACCGAATTAAGAAGTGGCGATCGAGTAGAAGTCATCACCTCTAATCAGCGAACAGCAAACCCAAATTGGCTCAGATTTATCGTCACAAGCCGAGCGCGAGCACAAATACGTCATTCAGTAAAAAATCAGCACCATGAAGAGTCTGCAGTGCTCGGTGAACGTTTACTCAAACAGGCGGTGAATGATCTTAAAATTCAGCCCAATACGATTACTCTTGAGCATTGGAATCGCCTTGCCAAAGAATATGCCGGTAAAAATAAGAATGAAATACTGTCTGAGATCGGCTTAGGTAAACAGTTAGCAATCGTCGTGGTCCGCCACTTGTTAGCGCTGGACCACGACGAGGCAACTCAGACCAACGTAAAGAAGACCAGCTTAGTCATACACGGGACCGAAGGAATGGCTTTGCAGTTTGCGAAGTGTTGCCATCCGATCCCAGGGGACCCAATCATTGGTTACCTGAGAAAAGGGCACGGATTAATCATTCACACTCATGACTGCCCTATATCCAGAAGATCTTATAACGACCCACACAAATGGATTGATGTCGAATGGGCCCCAGACTCATCAAAATCTTTCTTGGTGAAGATTTGTGTTCTAGCTAAAAACGGGCGAGGTATTCTCGGAAAAATCGCTACAAAAATTTCGGCAGCAGACGCCAATATTGAAACAGGGAACTTCGAACACAATGACAGTACGAACTACGCTGAAATCAACCTCTCCCTTATGGTGACGAACCGTATTCACCTGGCTAGAGTAATTCGCAACATTAGGTCCCTGGATGAAGTCGCTAGAATTACCCGACTCAAGTCTTAATTACGCTGAAGAAAGAACCTACGCACAAACTCGAGCCCGGACCGCTTAATACTTAAGTGGTCCGGATGTCTAAGTCGCTTGCTATGGGCGCACCATATTGCAAGTGGTAGCTACCGCGGTATCTTTAGCAGCAACGACAAAATCTGTTTTAGGACCTACTCCAGTGCCCTCAACATCATATTTGACGCCATCCTCGCCCATCCTCTTGAACGTAGAAACATATAAAGGCTGCATCAATTGATGGTTGTCCTCTCTCATCCAAACTTCGCCAGTCAACGATTCATACCGACCAACTTCTAATTGTTTTGCAATACTTAGGGGATCTGTAGACCCTGCTGCGTTAATCGATTGAACCAAAAGGTCCATCGCATATTTAAGCGTCAAGAAAAACACATCATCTTTTAAGTCTGGATGTTTATTACGATACGACTCCACTATGGCATCCGACTTGTCATCACCCACGTTGACATGCCATTGCGTCACTTGCTTCACTCGATCTACACCTGCTTCGCCAATCGCCGTAGGGCCGCCAACTATTCCTGCGTAATAGGTATAAAAATCAACGTCTAACCCGGAATCGTTAGCCGCTTTAACCAATAACGCTAAATCAGCACCCCAATTTCCGGTAATCACTGAGTCTGCACCCGATGCGCGGATTTTAGCGATATATGGTGCAAAGTCTTTAACCTTTCCAAGTGGATGTAAATCATCGCCGACGATCTGCACGTCTGGACGTTTTTTGGGCAACATAGACTTAGCCGCGTTTGAAACTGCATGGCCAAATGAGTAGTCTTGGTTAATCAGATAAATCTTCTGAATGGATGTATCAGCCGCTATCATATCGCTAATTGCCTGCATTTTCATATCGGCATCGGCATCAAATCTAAAGTGCCAGAAATTACAACGCTCATTGGTTAACGCTGGGTCCACAGCAGCATAATTCAAATAAATCATGGCTGAATCTGGGTTGCGTTCATTATGTTTAGAGACAGCCTCCGTCAGTGCGCCAGCGACCGCAGACGAATTACCTTGAAAAATAAATTTAACCTTTTGATCGGCCAATTGCCTGAAGGCAATTAAGGACTCCTGCGGATTCGCCTTCCCATCGATCGGAACGACTTCAAATTTAGAACCGTTGAGTACACCACCCTGCTCATTAATTTCATCCACAAACAGACGAAGCACTCTTAAACCATTTTCACCCACGTTGGCAAAAGGTCCCGAGAGGGGATCAACATAACCAATTTTGATCGTTTCCTGAGATTGGTTGCAACCTGACAACAACAGGCCAAGAACCGCTATAACACTAAAAAACACTCCCCTAATAACTCTCATGTCCCCTCCTTTAAACTTGCGTAGAAACAAATGCAACTTGCCCCAAGAATGTACAACGTGCGCGACCTCTGGTTTTAGATTTAATAATAAGACGCTGTTTCCATTATACGGCTCTATTAGTTAGCGTCCTAAACCCTGTCACACGGCATTGAACTTGGTCACCGGATTCAATAACCGTAGCCCCAGGCGTCCCCGTACTGATGACATCTCCAGGATACAAGGTGGATATATGCGAGAAATGTGATACCAAATAAAATGGATTAAACGCCATGTTAGAAACGGTATTTTCCCGATGGAGAGAACCGTTTTTCCAGGTTGCCACAGTCAGCGACATTAAATCCGTAATCTCATCCGGCGTGACCAACTCAGGGCCAAAGGAGAAAAAAGAATCGAAGTTCTTTGACTTCGTCAAGAATCGAGGATTACGCAGCAAAATATCCTCTGCGGTCATATCAATCACTAAACAGTACCCGGCGATATAACCCACGGCCGCCTCTTCGCTCACAGAATGACATGCCCTGCCAATCACCACGGCAATTTCAGCCTCAGCCGTTACCCGATTAGACTCCTTGGGGAGCACAATCGAATCATCGTATCCGATAATGGTGTTGTCACCCTTCATAAATGAAGCAGGCTCTGTTGGATGCGGCGCACCCAAGTCCTCCGCATGATTCAGATAATTCAACCCGATACCTATAATCTTTCTAGGACGCCGGTACAGCGGAGCAATACGAACAGCACCAAGAGCAACTCGATCAGGCACTTGACAGGCCTGTTCATAAATCAATGGGCTCAGCCCCGCATCAATCAACTGGAATAAAGTTGTAGGCCAGTAGGCATCAAAAACCTGATTAATCGAAGTAACAGTAACCCATTGTTTATCAACCAAAATAGCGGCATGTTCTTGATCACTCCCATCTTTAAGCGTACAAAATCTCACCCTAGATCTCCTTCAAAATAGCACTGATGAATCGACTAACTTACGGCAAAATGATGTGCCGGACAAAAAAAAGCACTAAAGGTTAACTTTAGCGCTTCATTATCTTGTGTGGAATCAAAAACCTCACAAATCGAGGTCAATGGTAGGCGGTGCGGGGGTCGAACCCGCGACAAATGGATTAAAAGTCCACTGCTCTACCAGCTGAGCTAACCGCCCACAGAAAAGTCCAGCATTTTAGCGGCTTACTCCCCCATTGGTCAACCTAACCTGCACGACAGTTAGAGCTAAACCACTCTCTGTACTAGACGTATACAGTCGGATCATCAATCTCGGCCTCTAAAAATCCTTCCTTACGAATTCGGCAAGAGTCACAGATCCCGCAGGCAGCCCCAGAGGGGGATGCTTGATAACACGAAATTGTTTGACTGAAGTCAACGCCCAACTTGTATCCGACCTTAATAATGTCAGCTTTTTTTAAGTCAATTAACGGCGCGTGAATTCGAAACCCAGAGCCCTCAACGCCCGCTTTTGTAGCTAAATTCGCCACGCGCTCATAAGCGTCTATGTACTCAGGCCGACAATCAGGATAGCCTGAATAGTCAACTGCATTAGCCCCGATAAATACATCCTGAGCCCCAAGCACCTCTGCCCACCCTAATGCGATAGAGAGCATGATCGTATTGCGCGCAGGGACGTATGTGGAGGGGATTCCGGCTGACTTTTCAGTAGGGATCTGTTGACTGGTATCCGTCAAAGCAGAGCCGCCTAGAGCCGCCAGATCCACCTTGATAACTTTGTGCTCTGCCACGTTAAAATGACCGCACAAGCCTCTTGCAAAATTCAATTCTGATATGTGTCGTTGACCATAATCAATTGAGAGCGCGTGACATAAAAAATGCTTTGACTGCGCATAAGCAATGGTAGTGGCAGAATCTAAGCCGCCAGAGACTAAAATAACCGCTTTAGCTTGCTCAATACTCATGGAGCACAACGCCTTTTTAATTCTTTAAGCCTTGTTTGGGATGATGTTCGGTTATTGGCCACCTGATCATCAACGCAAATTTTTACCGCCTCAATTAAGTGATTTTCCGCAGCCCCACACTCACCACGCTCTAGATGAATCGTCCCCGCATCCAGTAGGGCTACACAGTGCTTATTGTGATTCTTAAGGCCCGGTAACAATTGAGTCAATACAGTTAACGCCTCTTGGCTTTGATAATCAGACTTGGTCAACCCCTTCGCAGCCCAGTACATCCCACTTTTTGCATATTGATTGTCAGGGAAAGCTCCTTTAAGGGCATAAAATAAGCCTGTGGCTTCTTTGTAACTGCCGCTATCAAATAACTTTTTCGCATATTCATAAAAAATTTTAGCGTCTTTCTTTTCGTCACTCAAAGAAGGCGCATTACTGTCGATAGAAGTTTTCAATGGTTTGATGTCTTCAGTCGCACGGAATGGTTGATCAATAGTTGCCGCTGATGGGGAAAGGCCTTCCACCAAGACTTCTAAATTTCGGCGAATGTCGCTATCAAGCAAATTAACTTTAGACGCAAGTTGATTTATGTCTCTCTTCAAAGCTTCAAATGCATCATTTAAAGTTGTCTGTGAGCTATCGCCAATTTGTATTTGCCCCTGGATTTTAGACACCTTAAGCGCCAACCCCTGAATCAAATGTTGAGCCCCCTCAAGGTCTGTCAATCTCTTGTTGACCTGGTCCAGATCGCCCCTCAGCGCTCTAAGTTCTTCGTCCATCCTTTGGCGTTGATAAAAGTCAGTTACGTCTGTCTCTCGCTCTGACTCAACGGCAGACTCACGACCTTCCTGCCCAAAAGCATACGGCACGCAGCAAGACAATAAAGCCACAATTGCCAAACTCCAAATTCGAACAGTATAAAAATTACTCAGGATTGCAGTCATCAGAAAAGAAGTGAAGTGCGGTTAGTAAACCGCCAGGCCTTTGCGTTAATCGAGATAAACAAGATCGCTTCGTCTATTTTTGGATCGACTCTCATCATCGATACCAAATACCAAGGGCCGTTCTGCACCATAACTGGCGACGTCAATTTGATCCGCTCGCGCACCCAAAAGTACGAAGGCTTGCTTCAATTGTTCAGCACGACTTTGTCCGAGAGCTAGATTATATTCTCGGCTACCCCGATCATCGCAGTTTCCTTCAATGCGGATCCTGACTGTGGGGTGCTTCTTAAGAAAACTTCCATGCGCTTCGATAACCGGTTGAAACTCTACCTTAATCACCGAACTATCAAAATCATAAAAAATACTTCTCTGCGAAAGCAATGAGTCATTTTGTGAGAGCACCCTCTTAACCTCAGCCTGACGCTGGAACTCATCTTGGGTTGCCGCATTTTGCTCATCAAGTTTTACCCGCTCATCTAGAAGCCTTTGCTCCTCGCGCTCAAACTCTCGTTTTAATTCGTCTTGTTGCGCACGCAGTTCCTCTTCTGAAGGTGCCACCACCCCATCAATCGATTCAGCAGTTTGCTCAAATGAACGCCTATTTGATTGGTCGAACAAATCCCTTTGCTCAATATCCGCATTCGTTTTTGTTTTACTCGAGCACCCGACCAATACGGCGACCAACCCAGCTACCAACAAGAATTTCATGGTCATAGAATATCCTGATTAATCTTTGATAAAAGGTCCCCAAGAAGGCTCACGAAGATCATCCCCCTTTGGCCCAACGTAACGGAGCTTAGCTCGTCCGTTTTTTGCGACGAATCGTAATATACCACGCCCATTTGCTTCAGAGGCGTAAACAATCACTTTCCCATTAGGGGCGATACTCGGCGACTGATCCCGAGAACCATCGGTCAAAATCTGCACCACACCCGATTTCATATCTTGCGTTCCAACATTAAATTTCCTTTCATCATAATGAATCAAGGCGATAAAACTATCATCAGGGCTAAAATGCGGGGAGGCATTGTATCGACCCGTGTAGGTTAGCCTTACCTCTGCCCCACCCTTCACCGGGACTTGATACACCTGCGGCCGACCTGTTCGATCTGACGTAAATATTAGCGTTTTACCATCGTGTGAAAAGTTTGGCTCTGTGTTGATAGATCGACTATTTGTGATTTGTACCCGACTTTGATCTCTAAGAGAGATCATAAAAATATCCGACTTCCCATCCTTTGAGATTGCAATTGCCAAAGATTGTCCGTCCGGAGACCATGCTGGCGCGGAATTTGACCCTGGGAATGGACCGATAACGATTGGCTTCCCGGTTGCTCGACCTTTTTTGTAATTAACCGGCGTAACGTAAACCGCAGCCTTTCTCTTAAGGAAAGAAACGAACGCTACCTTGCTGCCATCCGGTGACCACCGCGGTGAGAGAATTGGCTCTTTTGACACGAAAATTTCATTCGGATTATGCCCATCGGAATCTGCGATAACCAACGCCGATTGATCCTTTTTACTGACCACATAAACAATCTTTGTCCTAAAAACCCCTTTATCTCCCGTTAATTTTTCATAAATAAGATCCGCAAAGTGGTGGGCCATTTGGCGAAGTTGCTTTGGATCATCTTTGATTTGATAACCAACTGACATAGCCTGCCCTGGAATATCGTACAACCAGAAAGAAGCCTGAAAACGCCCATCATTCAGCTTGACAAAATTTCCGACCACCAGATTTTGAACGGCCCTTGAAGCCCAGTTCGTATATTCCTCATCATCACCTAATTTCGACACACTCCAACTCTTATCAAAACTTTGTATCGCAAAGATTCCTGTCTTAGCTAAATCCGACGAGATGATCTCAGAAATAAGTTTTGCTTGGCCCCCTTCTCCCAGAAAAGGAGGGATCGTTATCGGTATTTTCGCACCCACATCCGCAATGATCTCGATTTCCACCTGAGCTGATACAACGCCATGCGAAAGAACGATAGCAAAAAACATGATGCCAACAAAGCTCTTAGTCATGCGAAAAATAGATAACATCCGCCCCCTCCTAAAATTTAAACTTAATGCTCACTCCACGCCCAAATGTCTTTTGAAAGAATGATGAATCTTTCGGCACTGGTAATGGTGAAGCAATTCGAATGGCCTTTTCAACCGATTCATCATAGGCACGATTACCACTTTCCTCAACCAGAGTGACAACAAGAACCTTTCCAGTCTCACTTAAGACTAAGTCATAAACCACCTGCAAGCTAGCATTCGGCTGAAAAAGCCAACTGTCATTCACCTTCTTCGTGATTGCCTTAATATATTCATCCAGCTCGCCTTGCATTTCCGCTTGTGCCGCGTCCGCGCCGGCTTTTTGTTTATTCAACTCCTCAACTGTCTCTTATACACATCTCCGAGCCCACGAGACCTCTCTACATCTC
>CAJXPC010000070.1 GCA_913057845.1 uncultured Pseudomonadota bacterium | reverse complement strand
AGATGTAGAGAGGTCTCGTGGGCTCGGAGATGTGTATAAGAGACAGCTACTAGAGGATGCACAAGTGACCGTGCGACTGATCAATGTAGATGAAGGCAGGGAGCTAAACCGCTACTTCCGCAATCGAAATTACGCAACCAATGTTCTCACCTTCCCTTATCCAGACACATTGCCATTATCGGCAGATATAGCGCTTTGCGTCCCCGTGATTGCGCAGGAAGCGAAAACTCAGCACAAATCTTTATATAACCATTTTGCGCACCTCTGTGTCCATGCGGCACTGCACTTCCAAGATTTTGACCATCAAAATAAAATTGATAGAGAATTCATGGAAAACTTAGAAATTGATATCCTTGAGAAGATGGGGATTCCAAACCCTTACGAATAAACAATCGCCTAGCGTCTGATATGACTACATTTATTAAAAATTCGAGTTGGTTAAAAAAACTTGCGCACCGGTTTCTTCGAGAGCCCGAGGATAAGGAACAACTCATTGACCTATTGCATGGATCCTTTGAAAAGAATCTTCTTGATTCTGATGCGCTTTCAATGCTTGAGGGCGTATTGCAGGTCTCGGAAATGACCGCTCGAGATATCATGATTCCTCGATCGCAATGCTACATGGCAGATATTAAATCCCCCATGCAAGACATCATTTCTCTTGCGGTTGAAACCAATCATTCACGCTTTCCAGTTTTCGAAGACAGTAAAGATGAAGTTCTAGGCATTTTGCTAGCGAAGGATCTGCTGCGCTACTATAAAGACCCTGATTCATTTGACCTAAAAGACATGCTAAGGCCTGCCGTGTTCATACCAGAATCAAAGCCCCTTAATGTTCTACTCAAAGACTTTCGAAGTAACAGAAATCATATGGCGATTGTCGTAGACGAATATAGTGGCGTAGCCGGGCTGATCACTATCGAAGATGTTTTGGAACAAATTGTGGGCGAAATCGAAGACGAATACGACTTTGACGAATCGGAAGCAAACATCCTGGAAGATAAATCCGGTCTATTCAGAATTAAGGCCGTGACGGAAATTTCGGACATCAATGAACATTTTGGCACAAATTTTCCAGATACAGATTTTGACACAATAGGTGGTTTAGTCTTAGCCCACCTGGGAAAACTACCCGAAATTGGAGAAGAATTTAAGATTGGGGAGCTCAGCATCACGGTGACTCGATCCGACAGAAGAAGAATTCACGCACTATTAGTAGAAAAAATTGAGATTGGCCGAAGCTCCTAAAATTTTTCGTCTTCTGGCACAGACACTACATAACAAATCTGCGCCTTGGGCTTTCATCCTCGGGGCCGCAACGGTTCTAGGCTTTGCTCCATTCTCGCTCTTTTTTGTTCCGATCGTCACCTGCGCGTTTTTGTTCTACATTTTGCAGGCACAAACTGCAAAAAAAGTATTCACAACCTCATTTGCGTTCTCATTTGGTCTTCTAATAACTGGGACCAGTTGGATATACGTCAGCCTTCACGACTTCGGAGGGATGCATCCGGCACTAGCCACACTAGCCACAGTTATCCTTAGCGCAACCTTTGCGCTACCGCCTGCAATTATTCAAGCACTACTCGCCAGATTCGCTCATTCGGAAACACTTCGACTACTAGCCATATTCCCGGTTGGCCTCGCCTTATCAGACTGGTGTCGCGGATGGTTTTTAACTGGCTTTCCTTGGTTATCCATCGGATACTCACAAATACCTGTGAGCCCTTTTTCAAACTACGCATCAGTGCTAGGCATTTACGGAGTCACGCTCGCATGCACATTCTGTTCAGGCGGCTTGGCTTATCTTTTTAAAAACTTATATGCGACTCAACAAAAATTACCTCTAAAAACCACATTAAAACGAGGTGCCACGTTACCAGCCCTAGTCATCGTGCTATCAATCGCGCTAGGTATTCCAGAATGGACTCAGCAAATAAGCAACAAAACCACGTCAGTGTCCTTACTTCAAGGAAACATCTCTCAAGATATTAAGTGGAGCCCTGAGTGGCTTGAAAAAACAATGATGACATACCTGGATATGATCGTTCAGGAAAAAAGTGATCTCATCCTTCTACCCGAAACTGCCATTCCGTTACTGGAAAACAATGTTCCGAATTGGTATTGGGATGCATTAAAAAATCATGCAAAAACGAATAATCTGGACATTCTATTGGGCATCCCTGAAAAGTCAGACGAGGGACAATTTTATAATAGTGTCATACAGGTAGGCGGGCAGGATGCGCAACGCTATCGAAAGCACCATCTCGTGCCGTTCGGCGATTACTTTCCAATGCGATCGATCACCGCAGGCGTACTTAATTACCTGAAGATCCCCATGTCAAACTTCTCTCACGGGCCGAACAACCAAGCACCATTTATTTTGGGGAGACAAGTTCTCGGGGTCGACATTTGTTACGAAGATGTTTTTGGCGAGGAAATCATTCGTCAACTGCCCGATGCAACGGTTCTGGCCAACTTTACAAATGATGCGTGGTGGGGCGAATCTCTGGGACCTCAACAGCATCTACAAATTGCCCAAGCAAGATCCATCGAGACTGGTAGAGAGCTATTGCGAGTAACCAACACAGGCGTGACTGCCGTCATCGATCATCGAGGTTATATCGTTACTCAGGCGCCCCAATTTTCAAAAACAGTATTACGTGCTGAAATTCATGGCCGAAAAGGCTCAACGCCATACAGTCGCTGGGGCAACCTTCCATTTGTCATTCTCTGCCTCGTTATACTGACGTTATGCGTTAAATCAACATCAGCTCGGCTAAAAAGTTAAAAAAGGTAAAATGTAGGGACATTATTTGTTGTCACCCACATCCTAGGTTTATAGATGAACTACTTTCAAGATATGATTTTAGAGCTTCAGAAATATTGGAGTTCGAACGGTTGCGCCCTACTACAACCTTATGATCTAGAAGTGGGTGCCGGTACTTTTCATACCGCCACATTCCTCAGGGCTATTGGCCCAGAACCATGGAAAGCGGCTTATGTGCAACCATCTCGCAGACCCAAAGACGGTCGATACGGCGCAAACCCTAATCGACTGCAACATTACTACCAATTTCAAGTTGTTCTCAAACCATCTCCGTCCAACATTCTCGAACTGTACCTGGACTCACTTAAGGCAATTGGGATCAACCCTCTCGAGCACGATATTAGATTTGTTGAGGACGACTGGGAGTCGCCAACGCTTGGGGCTTGGGGCTTAGGGTGGGAGGTTTGGCTTAACGGCATGGAAATTACGCAGTTCACCTATTTTCAAGAAGTTGGCGGCATCAGTTGCAAACCTGTGATGGGGGAGATCACCTACGGGCTTGAAAGGTTAGCTATGTATCTTCAAGCAAAAGATAGCGTTTTCGATCTTGATTGGGCACCAGGAATCACCTATCGAGATGTGTACCACCAAAATGAAGTGGAACAATCGACTTACAACTTTGAAAAAGCGAACATCGACTTACTATTCACCAACTTCTCAGCGTTTGAAAAAGAAGCCACTGCTATGTTTAACGCCCAATTGCCGCTACCTGGGTATGAGCTGGTCATGAAATGCTCCCATGCGTTTAACCTCCTTGATGCTCGAGGTGCAATATCAGTTACTGAAAGAGCAAACTATATTGGACGTGTGCGCAAACTATCGCGGATGGCGGCACAAGCGTATCGAACATCGCGTAAAGCACTCGGGTTTGAGCGAGCATCTGATGACATGATCAAAGCGTTTATGCCTCAAGATGAGGTTGATGAGGTTCTTGATATTCGAAAAAGCAACTCCACCAGGACCTGACAACACATATGGCAACCTTACTCGTAGAATTATTGACTGAGGAGTTACCTCCTAAAGCCCTGAAAAAACTGGGGGTCTCTTTTGGAGCAGTTATCTTTAACGAATTATCAAAGCAAAATCTCGTTTCAGAAAATGCATCCTACGTGACATTCGCCACACCGCGCAGACTAGCAATCCTGATTAATGATGCGCGCGACGTATCCCCTGTTGAAATTGTAAAGTTAAAGCTGATGCCAAAAAAGGTAGGCATCAAAGCAGACGGCACCCCTTCTGAAGCGTTATTAAAAAAACTGGAGTCCCTTGGTCTAGATGCCAGCCACGCAAAAAAGATAGATATACAAACAGATGGGAAAATGGAGTTTGTTTACCTCCATCAAAAAAACGATGGCGTACCACTTTCGGCAGGGCTTCAAAAGGCTATCGACCTGTCCATTACGAAACTACCGATACCGAAAGTCATGACCTACCAACCACAAGACACACTACAAAGTGTGAACTTTGTGCGCCCCGCTCATCGTTTAGTAGCGCTTCATGGCTCCGATGTGGTTCCGATTAAAGCGCTAGGACTAACCAGCGGAAACAAAACACTCGGACATCGATTTCACTCCGATGGGGACATCACTATCCCAGATGCAAAACTATACGAATCCACTCTGGAAGAGTCAGGCTTCGTCATCCCAGACTACGACAAACGTAGATCAACCATTCGAGATCAACTCAACAAAAAAGCGACAGAACTCAACCTATCACTCCAAGAAGATGACGAACTCTTGGACGAGGTAACTGCACTCGTGGAATTACCCGTGGTTTATCCGGCACAATTTGATAAGGAATTCCTCTCGATTCCGACAGAGTGTCTGGTGCTCACGATGAAGACCAATCAAAAATATTTTCCCCTGTTTGACCAAAACGGAAACTTAGCGGAAAAATTTTTATTAGTCAGCAATATGAGGCTCGAGGACCCCAACAACATTATTCAAGGTAACGAAAAAGTTGTTCGGCCAAGGCTGGCAGATGCCCAGTTCTTCTACCAAGGAGACATTAACACCCCACTCGAGGAGCTATCCAAAAAGTTAAAAAATGTTGTGTATCACAACCAGTTAGGGTCTCAGCTTGATCGAGTTGAACGACTGGTGAGATTATCTCTCAGAATTGCGGAAAAAACCAAAGTGGATGGCGTTAAAGTGTCAAGAGCAGCCCAGCTTTGTAAAGCCGACTTACTTACGGGCATGGTAGGAGAATTCCCGGAGCTTCAAGGCACAATGGGCCGGCACTATGCACTTGCTCAAGGAGAGTCACCTGAGGTCGCTGATGCTCTTGAACAATATTATCGACCAAGGTTCTCCAACGATAGCATTCCCAACAATCCAATCTCTAACACGCTAGCACTGGCGGACAAGCTCGACATTCTTGTGGGGATCTTCGGAATTGGCCTCATACCATCCGGCGAAAAAGATCCATATGCGCTCAGAAGACAAGCTATCGGGGTCATTCGAATTTTGACAGAACAGTCTATTGAGGTAACTCTTAGTGAGCTCATAAGCTGGGCGGCGCAAAATTTCGCACAAGACCTCAAATTAACAATAGATGAATCCATTATTAAAAACTTCATCATTGAGCGATTTAGAGGGCACCTTAAAGACAAAGGTTTTTCAATAGACAAAGTTGAAGCTATACTTGCCACCGACTCAGAGAGACTTCATCTGGCCCTGCCTCGATTGCACGCGATTGATGCGTTCCTCAAAACAGATGACTCAAGTGCACTAGCCACTGCGAATAAACGTATAAAAAATATTCTGAAAAAGAATAGCCCAAAGGATAATTCTGTAGTCGACACGAACTTATTCACCACACAAGAAGAAGCCTCACTTTACAAAACAATCCAATCCTTATCACCTGTGGTGAAACGAGCTATTGATGACGGCAACTATTCTGATGCACTGCAGAATTTAGCGTCGGCGAGAATTACTGTAGATCTTTTTTTCGAAAAAGTGATGGTGATATCAAATGACGCTAATGAGCGAAACAATAGACTGGCGCTTTTAAATCAACTCTCAGCCTTACTCAACTGTGTTGGTGATTTATCCGAACTATCCATTTAACCAACAAACTAAAATATGAAGCTCGCAATAATCGATAGGGATGGGGTCATTAACTATGACAGTGATCAATACATTAAGACCCCAGCGGAATGGAAACCAATACCGCAGAGCCTAGAAGCTATCGCCCGTTTAAATCATGCGGGCTATCGAGTCGTAGTGGCCACCAACCAATCCGGGGTCGGCAGAGGACTTTTCGACATGTCAACACTCAACGCCATTCATGACAAAATGTATCGTGCGTTAGCTAATGTCGGCGGCCGAATCGATGCCTTGTTTTTTTGTCCTCATATGGATGAGAATAACTGCGACTGTCGCAAACCTAAACCTGGAATGCTTTTAGATATCGCAAAGCGTTTCAACGTCGACCTGAAAAATATTCCTTTCATTGGGGATTCACTTAAAGACCTACAGGCAGCCCAAGCTGTTGGCGCTAAACCTATTTTAGTTCGAACTGGAAAGGGAGAGAAAACGAGCACAGATCAAAGACTACCTAAAGGTACGATACAGTTTGTCGATCTAAATGACGCTGTAAAACATATCATTTCTGAGTAATCGTGATTAATTTAGCTCGGTCGTTGATATTTGAATTATTAAGATTTGTTCTCACCGTAGTCTTTTCAATTATCGCCCTTCTCACATTTCCTCTCTCTCCGATACGGAGATACCAGATCATCACTTTGTGGTCGCACTGCATCACTTTTCTCGCTAGATACATTTGCGGCATTCGGTATCGTGTCCAAGGCTTGGAAAATATTCCAGATAACCCCTGCGTGATCCTCTCAAAACATCAATCCGCTTGGGAAACATTTGCATTTCAAACGATTTTCCCTCCTCAGGTTTGGGTTCTTAAGAAAAGCCTATTGTTCGTTCCGTTTTTTGGTTGGGGGTTGGCGATGATGAATCCCATCGCAATCGACCGAACAAGCGGCCCTAGAGCATTAAAACAAATGCTGACTCAAGGCAAAAACAGACTCAAGAACGGCTGGTATATCATTGTCTTCCCAGAAGGAACTAGAATAGCGCCAGGGCAACGAGGAAAGTATCAAATTGGCGGGGCATGGCTTTCAGCTCGACTTCAATCAGATATCGTGCCGGTTGCTCACAATGCGGGTGAATTCTGGCCAAAAAATGCGTTACTAAAAAAACCAGGGACAATTACTGTGACCATCGGCAAACCTATAAAAACAGCTCATCAATCGCCCACTGACCTGATACAACAGGTAGAGGAGTGGATTGAAACCACAATGCCAAACTCAACTGAATAAACACCATGAGCCAATTACGAACAATAGCTGTAACGATATTTTACTTGTCCCTGCTCTCAAATTGCGGGCAAACTGGGCCTCTCTATCTCCCGGAATCATCAACCTCAGAAGCCGCAGGCGCGCCGCAGAGAGCCGATCAAGGTCATCAACTCGAGAAAAACAATGACAATTAGCCGACAGTCAGGTCATCTATTTATCGAAAAAAAATCGGCCGCCGAGATTGCGAATGAATTTGGGACGCCGTGTTATGTCTATTCGAGACATTCAATTGAAACCAGCTTCAATCGCTTTAAAAATGCCTTCGCTCACCGCAAAAACTTGATTTGCTATGCGGTTAAAGCCAACTCGAATATCGCGATTATTAATATATTAGCGCGCCTCGGGAGTGGGTTTGATATTGTATCTGGCGGCGAATTAAGCCGAGTTATAGCAGCCGGCGGAGACCCCAGAAAAGTAGTTTTTTCTGGGGTGGGAAAAACCAAAACAGAGATCAATTACGCCCTAAAAAAAGGAATCAAATGTTTCAACATCGAATCTGAGTCAGAGTTGTATCGAATTGCTGCGGTTGCGAAAGCATTAAATAAAGATACAAATGTCAGTTTCAGAGTTAACCCAGATGTAGATGCGAAGACCCATCCCTACATTTCTACGGGGCTGAAAGAAAATAAATTTGGTGTAGATGTAAATGATGCGCCTCGACTCTATCAAATAGCAGTTGAATTGCCACACATCAATCCCACTGGTATTGATTGTCATATTGGATCGCAATTAACTGATATCGCGCCAATGAGGGATGCTGCATTAAAAATGGTCGAGTTAACCGATGCGCTTAGTGCTGAAAACATCCCTATTGAACACATTGACTT
>CAJXPC010000069.1 GCA_913057845.1 uncultured Pseudomonadota bacterium | reverse complement strand
AGATGTAGAGAGGTCTCGTGGGCTCGGAGATGTGTATAAGAGACAGCCTCTACTCTTTGCTCTAAGTGTTGGTGTGTCGCTGCGAGGACTCGGACGTTAGCTTTTAGTGGCTCATGCCCCCCGACTCGGTAGTAGTGACCATCCGATAGAACCCTGAGTAGCCTGGTTTGCAACTCTGAAGGCATATCACCTATTTCATCGAGGAACAGTGTTCCTCCCGCCGCTTGTTCAAACCGTCCTTTTCGGGTCGCTTGGGCGCCAGTGAATGAGCCACGTTCGTGGCCAAACAATTCGGATTCGAGTAGTTCCTTCGGTATGGATGCGGTGTTAATAGCAACAAAGGGTTTACTGCTTCGTTCACTGTGTTGATGCAGCGCCTGAGCGATTAACTCTTTTCCAGTGCCTGACTCCCCAGTAATGAGGACTGTTGCATCCGTCTGAGACAAGCGCCCGATCGTACGAAACACTTCTTGCATGGACTTTGCTTGGCCCAGGAGGCCATTGGGATTGGAGCCGCTCTCGGGCGTCGATGTCTGCTCATGACTTTTTTTTATGGCCCGTCTGATGAGTTCCACTGCCGCATCAATGTCAAACGGTTTTGCAAGGTATTCGAACGCTCCTCTTTGAAAGGCTGCTACCGCGCTGTCTAGGTCCGAGTGCGCAGTCATGATGATGGTCGGCACCTTTGGTAATTTTTCATTGATCTCATTCAGAAGATCTAAGCCGCTATCGCCACTCATTCGAATGTCACTGACGACCACTGAAGGTTTATCCGAGGCTAGGGCGGCGCTTGCTTGCTCAGCGGAGGAGAATAAGCGAAAGTCAATATTTTCTCTTATCAATGTCTTTTCGAAAACCCATCGGATAGACTCGTCATCGTCCACAATCCAAACCTTAGTCATTCGCACGTTCTCCTGAATTCTGTGAGGGTTTAATAGGGATGAGAACCGTGAAACACGTATGTCCCGGTTGTGATTCAACATCTATGGTTCCGCTGTGGTGGCTGATAAAGGTTTGTGATAAGGACAAGCCAAGTCCACTACCATCATTTTTTCCCGAAATAAGTGGGAAAAATATTTTGTCTATTAAAGATTTAGGTATTCCAGGCCCATTGTCAGAAATCTCTATTAACAGTCCTAATTTGAAAAATTGATTTGACATTGTTACTCGCCGAGTAACTCTTGTTTTTATCTTAATTAGGCCTCTACCACATAGCGCTTGAGCCGCATTGCGCGTTATGTTGAGAATCGATTGGGTGATCTGTTGGTCGTCACCCACTAAGCCGGGTAGGCTCAAGTCGTAGTCCCTCTCTATGCGGAGCCCCGATGAGAACTCCGCAAGAATTACGGAACGAACTCGTTCGAGTACCTCATGAATATTGAATTCGATCATTTGAGGGATCTTGTGAGGCGTTAGTAGCCGGTCAAGTAAGTTTTTTAGTCGGTCAGCCTCTTTGATGATTACAGAAGTGTATTCGTGAAGCTCTTCTCGATCTAATTCGTGATCGAGAAGTTGTGCGGCTCCCCGAAGGGCACCGAGCGGATTTTTGATTTCGTGCGCCAAGTTCCTTATTAACTCTCTGCTGTGGTTTGTTTCCAAAATGATACGTTGCTCACGAGCAATCTTTGTTTGCTGCGATGGGCAGGAAAACTCAATCAGGAACTCATGTTCGTTGAGGTCCTCTACAGGGGTTAATGTAAAAGAGAGCTCAATTTTCTTTTGGTCGTGAATTTGAAATGGAATCTCATGTTGAATGTAGCTGCAGCGATACTTTCGTGCATATTCAATACCAATCAGTAATGCACTTGGATTTAAGAAAACCCTTTTTAATGACGATTGCTTGGCGCTCTTTCTGCTCACGTCGAAAAGATGCTCTGCCGCAGGATTGATATAGCTGATGCAGTTGTGTTTGTCGATCAGCACCACTGCCGCAGATAGGAGCTCGAGTCCGGGAAACGCAGAAAACTCTTTATATGCGTTCATTTTGGACTCGAAGTCTTAGGGTTGCGAATATTTTTCTTTTGTATTGCATGTAAAAAAATGCCTAAGAAAAAAACGCTGTAGCAGTCTGTAGCCGCAGCGCTTTAATTTTAACGCTACAAGCTGTAATACATATCGAACTCAACGGGATGCGTTGTCATGTTGTATCGATTGACCTCACCCATCTTGAGTTCAATGTAAGCATCAATCATGTCATCAGACATAACGCCCCCCTTGGTTAGGAACGCTCGATCGTCACTCAATGCTTGCAGTGCTTGTTCAAGTGAGCCGCAAACTGTTGGGATTTTGGATAGTTCTTCTGGGCTCATAGTGTAGAGGTCTTGATCTACTGGTCCGCCCGGGTGGATTTTATTTTCGATGCCATCGAGGCCTGCCATCATTAACGCGGTAAACGCTAAGTACGGATTAGCCATGGTGTCCGGGAAGCGCGTTTCAATTCTTCGTCCTTTATCACTGGCGACATGAGGAATTCGGATGGAGGCAGATCGATTGCGTGCGGAGTAGGCTAGATTTACTGGCGCCTCAAAACCTGGCACCAATCTCTTGTATGAGTTGGTGCTTGGATTTGTAATTGCGTTTAAGGCTCGAGCATGTTTGATGATTCCGCCGATGTAATATAGAGCAGTTTCTGAAAGGCCCGCGTACTCGTTACCGGCAAATAAATTCTTTCCGTCTTTCCATATGGATTGGTGCACGTGCATGCCGGACCCGTTATCGCCTACAACTGGTTTCGGCATAAATGTCGCTGTTTTCCCATAAGAGTGCGCTGTATTCCAAATGGTGTATTTTAAGATTTGGGTCCAATCGGCCCGCTTCACAAGCGTATTGAATTTGGTTCCAATTTCGCATTGACCTGCTGCTGCTACTTCGTGGTGGTGCACTTCGACTTCCACGCCTTGAGCCTCAAGAGCTAGGCATATGGCATTCCTTAGGTCCTGCAGTGAATCGACTGGCGGTACAGGAAAGTAACCCCCTTTTGTTCTTGGTCGATGTCCGAGGTTCCCACCTTCCATTTCTAGTCCTGAGGACCACGGTGCCTCTTCAGAGTTAATTTTTACAAAGCTTCCGCCCGCACTGACATCCCAAGTAATGCTGTCAAATACAAAAAATTCTGGTTCAGGTCCGAAATAGGCCGTGTCACCAATGCCGCTGGATTGAAGATAGGCTTCTGCTCTTTTTGCAATTGACCTGGGGTCCCGATCGTATCCTTTGCCATCTAATGGCTCGATAACATCACAACTGATATTTAAAACAGGCTCGTCCGTAAAGGGGTCGATACGCGCTGAATCTGGGTCCGGTACCAATAACATATCGGAGGCTTGAATGCCTTTCCAGCCTGAAATTGATGAGCCATCAAAGGCGTGCCCGTCTTCAAATTGACTTGTGCCGAACTGACTGGTTGGTACTGACACGTGTTGCTCTTTGCCGAGAGTATCCGTAAAACGAAGATCGACGAATTTGACATCATTGTCAGCGATCATCTTGAGTACATCAGAGGGTGATGTCATTTTGTTCTCCTAAAGCTTTAAATTATTAAAATATTTGAGTAAGTCGGTATTTGTTCACCTCACCCTCCTTTTAATGCATAAACCATGCCAGGGTATACTAACCATAATTTCTAGGGCAATATAGCCCTTTGAGCGCCTCAAAGATGATGTTTGCGCACTATATTGGTGCGAAATAACTTTTTATGCACCAATATAGCGCTTTTTAGTATGGTGCGTGTATGGGATTGGGTGAAAATGGACCTTAATGAAGTGATCGAGGGTATTAAAATGCGTGGGCGGAGCTTGAGTGTGGGCTATTTTGGTGCATCAACACCACTCGAAACTCAGTTTATTCTTGAAAATGAATCGTCCGCATGCGTTGTGGATGTTCGAACCAGAGCAGAATGGGCGTACGTTGGCGCTGTCCCTGGTTCGGTTCAGATTGAGTGGCAGTCTTTCCCAACCGGTGAGCTGAACGAAGCTTTTTTAACCCAGCTCCAGAAAACGGTTCCCAGCGATGCCTATGTTATGTTTCTGTGTCGCAGTGGTGCTCGATCGCACGCCGCAGCATCATTGGCGGCCAGTGTGGGCTACACAAAAGCCATAAATATTCTCGATGGGTTTGAAGGGGATAGGGATTCTTCCGGACACCGTGGAATGATTGCAGGTTGGAAGTTTTGTAAATTACCCTGGATTCAGGGTTGATCCATCCGAAAGGAACGGCATCTACGCTAGACTGATGGCCAGGCTATGAGCCCCGACTCCCACGTGAGGAGAATCATAACGCCAAAAATTATTCTATAGTACCCAAAGGGTTTGAAGCTGTGTTTTGACACAAAGTTAATCAGAACCTTGACTGTCATCAGTGCTGTGATGAAGGCTACGCAAAAGCCCAAGGAGAGTGCGGGTAGCGCTGATGCCGTTAACAGTTCTGGAGTTTGCGTTAGATCAAAAATTGTAGCAGCAAACATCGTCGGAATTGCTAATAGGAAAGAGAATAGCGTAGCAGTTTTCCGGGACAATCCGATGGTCAGCCCACCAATGATCGTGGCTCCCGATCGAGAGACTCCAGGGAAAATCGCCAGTGCCTGAAAAAAGCCAATTTTTATTGCCTGAGTAACTGTTATGTCCGTTGGCTCAATTACAACAGGTGTTTTATTTTTATGCTCTACCCAGATGATAACGATGCCACCTAGGATAAGGGCGCAGGATACAGAAATTGGTGAGAATAAATAGGTTTTGATCAGATCGTGAAACATCAACCCAATACAAGCCGTGGGTATAAATGCCGCAGCGATTTTTGTGGCGAAGCTATCCCATTTTTTGTGGGGTAACTCCCTTACGGCATTGCAGATGGTTAATCGTTGATGCCAACAAACCGCGAGAATAGCCCCTAACTGTATGACTACGAGAAAAGCTTTAACTTCGGCTCCATTAAGGGAGAGAAGACTCGATGCAATGATCAAATGCCCCGTGCTGGATATGGGGAGGAACTCAGTCAATCCCTCCAGTATTCCGATTAAAATAACGGTGACTGTATTGTCCATACTCAGCTTGGTTCAAAGTGTTTGCATCGAGTGGCGCCAATGAAAGCGCCCAATAGGCAGTTTTTCAGGCGGCATTTCACCTTAGATTAAGCCTTTTTATAAAGCTCACTTCCTGACTCGACGAATTCCTTGGATTTTTGCTTCATCCCCTCAGCTGCTTGTTGATTGGCATAGTCTCTAACATCTTGCGAGATTTTCATCGAGCAAAAATGTGGACCGCACATCGAACAGAAGTGAGCTAGCTTCGCCCCTTCTTGAGGGAGGGTCTGATCGTGGAAATCTTTAGCCTTTTCTGGATCCAGTCCCAGATTGAATTGGTCTTCCCATCGGAACTCGAATCGTGCTTTAGACAACGCGTTGTCTCGCATCTGGGCTCCAGGATGCCCTTTCGCAAGGTCTGCCGCGTGAGCCGCCAGTTTATAAGCCATGATGCCTTCTTTTACGTCGTTTTTATCAGGAAGGCCAAGGTGTTCCTTTGGTGTGACGTAACAAAGCATGGCAGTTCCATACCAGCCTATCTGCGCAGCACCTATCGCTGATGTGATGTGGTCATGTCCCGGGGCAATATCAGTCGTTAGCGGCCCAAGTGTATAAAAAGGAGCTTCGCCACAATGTTCGAGTTGAAGATCCATATTCTCTTTAATCATATGCATAGGAACATGCCCAGGACCCTCGATCATGACTTGGCAGTCATGCTTCCAAGCGATTTGTGTGAGTTCGCCTAAAGTTTTAAGTTCAGCAAACTGAGCTTCATCATTTGCATCATAAATCGATCCAGGACGTAACCCGTCCCCCAGGCTAAATGACACGTCGTAAGCTTTCATGATCTCGCAGATGTCTTCAAAATGTTCATACAAGAAGCTCTCTTGATGATGCGCTAAGCACCATTTAGCCATAATTGAGCCACCGCGCGACACAATGCCCGTCATCCTGTTTGCGGTCATCGGAATATATGGAAGACGCACTCCTGCATGGATGGTGAAGTAATCAACACCTTGTTCGGCCTGTTCGATCAGGGTGTCTTTAAAAATTTCCCAGGAAAGCTCCTCTGCTTTGCCATCAACTTTTTCCAGGGCTTGATAAATAGGTACTGTGCCGATCGGTACGGGTGAATTTCGTACGATCCACTCTCGTGTTTCGTGAATATGTTTGCCCGTTGAAAGATCCATAACTGTGTCACCACCCCAGCGGGTAGACCACGTCATTTTATCAACCTCCTCCTGTATTCCGGATGAAACAGCAGAATTACCAATATTGGCATTGATTTTCACAAGGAAATTGCGACCAATGATCATTGGTTCTGTTTCAGGGTGGTTGATGTTGGCGGGAATGATCGCCCTCCCAAGAGCAACTTCTTGCCGCACAAATTCTGGGGCTATACTCGATTGAATATTTGCGCCAAATGATTCTCCGGGATGTTGCTTTGCAATGAGTGCGCGTTGCGATTCTGAGAGTCTGGATAAATATTTTTCTCTTTGCAGATTCTCTCTTATGGCCACGAACTCCATTTCTGGCGTGATGATGCCGCGGCGAGCATAGTGCATTTGGGTAACATTTTTCCCTGCTAAAGCTCGGCGTGGCTGTCTATGCAATTTAAATCGTAGTGCCGCCAGTTCGGGGTCATTGAGTCTTAATGTGCCGTATTCAGAGGTGGGGCCATTGAGTGTTTCCGTATCTTCTCTTGATTCGATCCATCGCTTGCGTAACTCGGGCAAGCCTTCCTGAATATTAACCTTTACTTCTGGGTCGGTATAAGGGCCCGAGGTGTCGTATATAAAGAAAGGGGGGTTCTCTTCATCACCCTCAACTCCAGCCGTAGATGACTGCCTGACTTCTCGCATGGGCACGCGAATGTCGTCTGCCGAGCCGGCTGCGTATACTTTCCTAGAATTAGGGAAAGAAGAGGTTGAGGCTTGATCAATTTCAGCCTCTGAATTTAGAAAATTAGGGTTCGCGTTCATTTAAAACTCCTTAAACCGGAACGGGATTTGCAAAAAAAACGTATGGTGACTAGACAGTATAGTGCAGACTCGTGAATATAAGTTGGACTTATAATTTGAGCAAGTATAAAAAAGTGAAATATCCCTCTCAAAGCCAATTTTCCATCGATTGCCTGAGTTTACATGGGCATAAATTGTTATTGAGGTTTTAATCAAACTTAAGTCAACCGTGGATATCAAAAAACAAAAAAATCAACTAAGAAAAAAAATTTTACATGAGCGTGACTGCCTATCCGAGGCTCATCGATCGGAAGCATCGCGTAGTATCTCTGAAGTCATCTTAGAGTTACCGTCCTTTCAACAGTCTAGCGTTGTAGCGATTTACATGTCATTTGGTAGCGAGTTTCAAACACATACCCTTCTCACTGAGGCGTTGCGTTTGGGGAAAGCTGTCGCGCTCCCTAAAATTGAATCGGGCAGTCGTGTTATTTCATTCCGCAGATGGAGCGGAAAAGCAGAGGAACTTTTGGAGGGGCGTTGGGGTATTCGTGAGCCTGATCCGGCGCGAAGCGAATTAGTGGAGTTACGGTACATTGATTTTATCCTTGTGCCGGGCGTTGCTTTCACTGATGAAGGTTCCAGGCTCGGATATGGTGGTGGATATTACGACTCGGCAATGTCTAGGTTACCTGAGCCGTCTGTCTCAGTGGCTGCTGCGTTTTCTCTTCAAATTGTCCCCGAAATTCCGCTCGAAGACCACGATTTAAGCGTGCACTCAGTGATATCAGAGTGACAAGGTTTCGTTATTCGGTGCGCCAAACTTTTCGTTGCGTTTCCAAATAATTTATTGTTTTGAGAAGTGCGCCAACATTCTCGTTGACGAATCGCATGGCGGCTGCTCTTTTTATGCTTGTCGCCTCCCGATCTGATATTAGTTCGTTGACTGAGGACATGGCCATGTTGCTGTTTTGAACAGCACAAATAACGCCTGCTGATATCCCTCTCTCTATGATGTCACTGAAGTCTGTCTCTTATACACATCTGACGCTGCCGACGAATAGAGAGGTGTAGAT
>CAJXPC010000068.1 GCA_913057845.1 uncultured Pseudomonadota bacterium | reverse complement strand
AGATCTCCACCTCTCTATTCGTCGGCAGCGTCAGATGTGTATAAGAGACAGGAAGTGCTCTAATACGTAAGACTGACAGCCTCTGGGCTCAGCCATTCACTCAACTCACTAAACAATGAGTCTTCTGGGCGAACACGCCATTCATCTCCCAGGTCAATTTCAGCCTCGCCACTCGGCCCTTGATACAAGACTTTCACCGGAATCGGGCCGTCACGATACTGAGCGAGAATCGTTTTAAGTTGCTTCGGGTCAGCCCCGCGATCAATACGCAACTTCAGGGTTTTACCAAACCTCTCTCTTACAGCCGCCAAACTAAAAACATTTTCTGCCGCAATTCGAGAAACAATAGACGCTTCATTCAACTCCGATCCTCGACGATAGGAACGAATCTTCGCCTCAAAAACGACGATTGCATCTTCTTTTACAAGATCCCTGAATCGATCCAAGAACTCATCATAAAGCACCACTTCTTCAGAACCATAACCATCCGAAATCGTTACTATCATCATTCTTCCATTGTTGGTCTTTTGTATACGAGTCGAATCAACAACCCCAGCGAGCAGCATTTGACGGACACCCTCCCCTGGAGCAGGAACAGAAATCGCATTAAGGCGGCTGGACACGACTAACGATAATTCTTGCTCAAAACTCTTAAAGGGATGACCGCTGTAATAAAAACCTAGGGCCACTTTCTCGTTCTGAAGTTGCTCATAATCAGCCCAAGGACGCGCCTCAGTCATTGCCGCCTCAAACACTGAAACGACGTCATCATCAAACAAACTTCCCTGAGAAAGATCTCGATCTTGTTGCTCGGCTGCTGCTATGGCAGAGTGCACTGAAGCCAGCAACCTGGATCGATTGGCATCCAGGCTATCAAACGCACCAGATCTTATTAAAGACTCAACACTGCGCTTATTAACGACTCGTCTATCCACGCGGCAACAAAAATCAAAGAAACTTTCAAATGCACCACTTGCTCGGACATGAAGGATATGCTCAATAGCTGCCTCTCCTGTCCCCCTAATTCCGCCTAGACCGTACCGTATCTGCGTGTCTGATACCGGCACGAACCGATACTCCGACTCATGAATATCTGGCGGCAAAAGTGTTAACTTGTTTTTGATGCAGTCTCCAAACAAATGCTGGATTCGGTCAGTATCGTCCATCGTAGCGGACATATTTGCCGCCATAAATGCAGAAATATAGTGGCATTTAAACCAAGCCGTTTGATACGCGATTAACGCATACGCTGCCGCATGCGATTTATTAAACCCATATCCGGCAAATTTTTCCATCAAATCAAAAATTTCATTTGACTTGGCCTCACTTAATCCATTCTTCTTCGACCCTTCCAAAAATAATTGACGATGTTGCGCCATTTCTTCTGGTTTTTTCTTACCCATCGCCCGACGTAAAAGATCAGCGCCACCGAGAGAATACCCCCCAATGATTTGCGCCATTTGCATAACCTGCTCTTGGTAAACCATAATTCCATAGGTCTCCTCCAAGATGGTTTTGACGCGCTCATCAGGGAAATTTACCCGTTGACGGCCATGCTTTCTCTCGACGAAATCTGGAATCAAATCCATCGGCCCTGGCCTAAAAAGAGCCACTAAGGCAACAATATCTTCAAAGCGATCTGGCTGCGCCCTTTCAATTAAATCTCTCATCCCTCGAGATTCAAACTGAAAAACAGCAGCACTATTTCCACTCGAAAAAATACGATACGTCGATAGGTCATCAAGTGGTATTTCGGCAAGATCAATAATCTTGTCAGGATCTAATCTCCTAATAAATTTTAAGGTCCAATCAATAATCGTCAGCGTGGTTAGCCCAAGAAAATCAAACTTAACAAGACCGATATGCTCAACATCATCTTTGTCCAACTGAGAAATAACACTATGAGAACCATCAGCTGAGTACAGCGGGCAGAAGTCGCTAAGAGCTGATGGCGCAATCAAAACTCCTCCAGCGTGCATGCCAACGTTTCTAGTGATGCCCTCCAATTGCCTCGCTAACGCAAGAAGCTCTCGAGTCTCCTCATCCGAGTCCTCTCTTTCTTTAAAACGAGGCTCCATTTCCCTTGCAAGATCTAACGTAATGAGCTGCCCTGGCTGAAATGGGATTAACTTTGCAAGTTCGTCAGCCCGGCTATAACCCCACTCCATAACTCGAGCCACGTCTCTCACAACAGCCTTTGCTGCCATTGTTCCGAACGTTACAATTTGCGACACCGAGTCTGACCCATATTTTTCGCGTACATAGTCAATGACACGATCTCGTCCATCTTGACAAAAATCGATATCAAAATCCGGCATTGAGACCCGCTCTGGATTCAAGAAACGCTCAAAGAGCAGGTTATACTGAATAGGATCTAAATCAGTAATGCCGAGGGAGAAAGCGACCAGAGAACCCGCGCCGGATCCTCGACCAGGACCAACGGGCACATCATTACTCTTCGCCCAATTGATGAAGTCAGCGACGATCAAGAAGTAGCCTGCGAACCCCATATTTACAATCGTATCGATCTCAAACTTCAATCTATCTCGATACGCTTGGGAAATAACCGCCCCCTCAATTTCACCACGACGAATACGCCTCATTCGCTTGTCGAGCCCATCAGTGGCTTGCTGCTCTAAGAACTGCTCTAGCGACACGCCAGAAGGGGTAGGGAAATTAGGCAGCTGAGGATTACCTAAATCTAGCTCCAAGGAACATCGTCGAGCAATTTCTAAGGAGTTTTCAATTGCCCCAGGCAAATCCGAAAAGAGCTCGCACATCTGCACTTCCGATTTAAAATACTGCTCCTCGTTAAAAGGCCTCGATCTATTCTGGTCGGCAAGCAAAAGTCCCTCTGCAATACAATAACGGGCCTCATGAGCCATAAATTCTGCTTGCGCCAAAAACTCCACGGGATGAGTTGCCACAACCGGAATTTTTTCTTGCTTTGCGAGCCGCAATACAGCCGTCTCCAGAGAGCCTCTAATGTCGCCATTTGACCTTTGTATTTCAAGATAATAACGCCCATCAAACAAAGCGCCCCAATGCTTAAGCTTTTCAGAGGCTTCAGGAATGTCGCCGTTCATGAGTGACCGCTCCACATCGCCTTGCCTCCAACCCGATAGGGCAATGAGGCCCTTGGAACCTTCGGCTTTAATCCACTCACTATGAATAGCAACCCGAGCACCCCTATCACTACCAACATAGGCACGTGTTAACCAGCGACTCAGCCTTAAATATCCCTCCGCGTTCTGAACCAAAAGTAATAAGCGCACAGGGGCTTTACCAGCCTCCGTCAGCACCGTCACATCACAACCTACTATTGGTTTGAGGCCCCGTTTCCGAGCCGCACGATAAAACTTAACCACCCCAAATAAGTTATCAAGGTCTGTAAGGCCGACCGAAGGCATACCATACTCAAGAGCGCGATCGCATAACTCAGGTATACGAACCATACCCTGAGTAATCGAATATTCACTGTGAGTTCGTAAATGTACAAATTGAGAAATGGTCATGTCATTATTGTACGATGTGTATCGGTACTATATCCAATGATTGAAAATCATCCTTTTGAATATGCATCACTAGACAAGGCAGACCATTGCACTCAACATCAAAAAGCCAATTTTTAGATATAAACGGACTGAAAATTCACATCAGAACTTGGGGCAATCCAAAATCTAAACACCTGTATCTAATGCACGGATGGATGGATATGTCCGCCTCCTTTCAATTTACAGTTGATGAACTCGATAAAGACTGGTTTGTCATCGCCCCAGATTGGAGAGGTTTTGGCCTCAGCGATTGGGCCCCACAAGGTTATTGGTTCCCAGATTACGTTGCCGACCTATCGAGAATAATCAACATAATTTCACCTGATGCGGAAATTAGTCTCGTCGGACATAGCATGGGCGGAAACATTGCCGGTTTATACGCAGGCGTGTATCCGGAGAAAGTCCAAAAACTCATCTTAGCCGAAGGTTTTGGTATGCCCCCTCGGGATGCGAATGAAGCTCCGAATCGACTCAAGAGATGGCTTGAACAAAAGGAGAAAAATCCCTCTCTGAAGCCTTACAGCTCGCTCGCAGAAGTAGCTCAAAGGCTCATCAAGAATACCCCTGAGCTAACAGAGGAGCGAGCATTTTTTCTAGCAGAACACTGGTCTGCACAACAATCCAATGGCGAATTCAATCTTCGAGCGGACCCTAAGCATAAGATGACTAACCCAATACTCTATCGGTCAGTCGAGGCGTCTTTTTTTTGGAAGCGCATCACCTGCCCAACACTTTGGCTACACAGCGATAGTGGTTGGCTTCGTCGCTTTATGAAAGATGATTATGCAACAATCGATGAATATCGATCAAACTACCAAAATTTAAGCGAGAAGACCATTACTGAATCCTCTCACATGATGCATCACGTACAGCCGAAAAAATTTGCTGCAGCTATTGAATCGTTCATTAACTAGCCCAATTTTTAATTGCCTCTATTTTGGTTCGATTGGTCGAAAAAACAATACGCCACGCCACACAGTAACAACACCTAAGGCTAAGAATCCCCACACATAACTCTCTGTAACTGAATGGATGAGCCAAAATAACGTTGGCAATAAAACAACTCCCGAGTAGGTCATTGCAAGAGACGCCCCAGTTGCTGTTCCAGCTTGACCCATTGGAGCAATTCGAGCAACTTCAGCCAAATAAACCCCATTCCATCCAACAGCAGAAGCACCAAAGAAAAAAGAAAAAATATAAATAAACGTTATCGGGAACGAAGCGTGAACGAAGCACATAGCGCCTGCTGACACACCCATTAATAGTCCAAGAAAACCCAACACCGAACGCGGAGAGACACCATAATCAGTAAGTCCCCCCCAAAACAAACGCCCAAAAATACCAGCGATCATCGCAATTGAAAGCGCAGATCCGGCAACAGACACTGTAAGCAGCGCCCTCTCCGTTAACATAACCACCAGATAGGAAGCTAAACTCATCTGCATACCAGAAAAGGCGAAAGACGATATAGCCAACTCTCTTAACTTGGAATGTGCAAACACAAGACGTAACGGCTCTAGCAAACTTAATTTTTGCGCCTCATGTAAGGCATTAAGGGATGGACGATCGACTTTTTTCTGAATGAGTTGCGCGAACAAGATAACTGCCAAGCCGATTAAACTAATAATGATTGATGTCTGTCTCCAACCAAATCGATACATTAAATAAGGCACGAGAGCTCCAGCAATCGCACCGCCGATTGGGACTCCTGACTGCTTGATTGAAAAAATCAAGGAGCGCATATTATTCGGAGCTTGGTCAGCAAGGACTGTTGATGACGAAGGCGTTACCGCGCCATAACCTAAACCAACAACAAGAGCGCCCAATGCAATGATTAAAACATCACCCGTCGACATTAATGCGATGCCCAGAGATGCAAAAAGCACACACAGTTGACTCACACGGATGGCACCAAGACGGCTAATTAATACCCCAGAAAATAGCGCGGACGGGACTGATGACAAATAAATTAGAGCCGTTACAAGACCTACTGATGCCGCATTCACACCAACATCCCCTTGGGCCACGGGCGCTAAGATTGGTGGGGTAAAAACGACTAAAGAAGCCTGAATTTGAACCGCCAAAGTAACAAGCAAAGATGCTATAAACAAAGACATAAATGAAACTCAGGGCAAATAGAAACCCATTAGCTTAATCCCGTTACGGGATTGCTAATGTGCTCGAAAATCAAGAGGCAGATGGAGACTTGCTTAACGCTTGATCAAGATCCCACAGAATATCATCTATATCTTCAATGCCGACCGATAGACGAATCATGTCTGGAGATATGCCCGCTTTCAGTTGATCTTCCTCAGACAGCTGCCTGTGTGTCGTTGAGGCGGGATGGATCACAAGCGACTTTGCATCGCCCACATTGGCCAGATGAGAGAAAAACTCGAGTCCTTCAATGAACTGCACACCCGCCTTAAGTCCGCCTTTAATACCAAACGTCATAATCGATCCACAACCTTTGGGCATATATTTTTTACTGAGTGATGCATACGGACTCGAAGCCAAACCTGGGAAATTAACCCAAGAAACACAATCATGAGACTCAAGAAAGTTTGCCACTTTAAGGGCATTGGAAACGTGACGATCCATACGTACATGAAGGGTCTCCAGACCCTGCAAAAGAAGCCACGCGCTCATAGGTGACAAAGAGGGGCCAAGCGTTCTCAAAGTTTCCATTCGAGCCTTCATCGTAAATCCAAAATCGCCAAAGGTCTCAAAGAAACGAACCCCATGGTATCCCTTAGATGCCTCTGTCATGGAGGGGAAATTACCGTTATCCCAAGGAAACTTTCCGGACTCAACAATCACCCCACCCATTGTCGTGCCATGACCCCCAATAAATTTGGTGGCAGATTCCACCACAATATCTGCCCCATGCTTGATCGGTTGACACAGGTAAGGCGACGCAAATGTATTGTCAATCACTAAAGGTATTCCAGCCTCGTGTGCGATATCTGCCACAGCACTAATATCAAGAACGTTAATCTGAGGGTTACCCATCGTCTCCGCATAAATCGCTTTAGTTTTTGATGTAATCGCCGCCTTAAAATTTTGAGGGTCGTTGGGGTCAACAAAAACCGTATTGATCCCAAAGCGTCTGAACGTAACATCAAATTGCGAATACGTTCCACCGTATAAAGCGCTCGACGAGAGCAACTCGTCCCCCTCGCCAAGTAACGTCAGAATCGCACACATTTGCGCTGCCTGACCAGAACTCACCGCAAGTGCAGCCCTTCCACCTTCGAGTGCGGCCACACGTTCTTCGAGAACCGAAACTGTTGGATTGGATATCCTGGAATAAACATTCCCAAATGTTTGCAAATTAAACAGACTAGACGCGTGCTCCGCCGAATCAAAAACGTAAGAAGTAGTTTGATATATCGGGGCGGCTCTTGATCCAGTTACCGCATCTGGGATCTGGCCTGCATGCAAACAAAGGGTTCCAACCCCATACTCTCGGTCCGCCATTATTTAATCTTCCTCATTCTTTAGGGTAGCCATCTAGGTCGCTTAGAAGAGATCACCTTGGTATTAACTCCCACCCAATTTAAACCTCCAAATAATCGACCATGCTCAATCTTGGTACAACGATCATGGACATAGGTAATGCCCGCATTTTCGGCGATGCGGCTGGCCGCATCATTTTTCACGCCAATCTGCAGCCAAAGGACTTTGGCTCCGATAGTCACCGCCTGTAAGGCAATTGGCTCAATATCTTCACTTTTTCTAAAGCAATCCACCATATCAACCGGCTCCTTAATATCCTCAAGCGAGCCATAACATCGTTCACCTAGAAGCTCCTGCCCCTCATAAGCAGGGTTGACAGGGATAATCTTGTAACCGTGCTCTTGTAAGTATTTGGCAGCAAAATAACTTGGCCGGTACCAGTTTGCTGACAAGCCAACGACTGCAATAGTCTTAGACTCTCTCAAAATTTGTCTTAGTTCATTTATGCCGTGGTCGTCACTCATCAGTATTTGATCTGGTTTTCGCTTGAGTTGATTGAATAAGAATGCTCACTGGGTCCGCATTTTAGCATTGTCTAAAAAATGAACTGTTGTCGCACACTCAGAAAGGTGGGTTCAGCTGTCCGTCAGCACTTTGATTGCGGCTTTGAGTTTTATGACGTATCGGTCTCGAGCCACACGTATCGATTCCTGGTCCCAATTCCAAAACCCCACCTCCGCTTTCATGCCAAGCTCACCTCTTTTAACTTTATCACTGAGAATCGACGGTGGCTCATCATCATTACTCAAGTCTGGAAACACATTTTTACTCGCTGAGTACGTGATGTCTAATCCTGACATTTCCTTTTGCATAACCGGACCAGCAGCAAGGAAACGACATCCAAACCCGTATTTCACAGCCTTATCAACATCTTCTGGCGTGGCGATTCCCCGCTCCAATATGTTCCACACCTCTCTCATCATCGCCGCTTGAATACCTGTCTCTTATACACATCTCCGAGCCCACGAGACCTCTCTACATCT
>CAJXPC010000067.1 GCA_913057845.1 uncultured Pseudomonadota bacterium | reverse complement strand
CAATAAAAACAAAACCACTTTGCTCAACCCGCTCAGCGAAATCGGCATTCTCCGACAAAAACCCATAGCCTGGGTGAATCGCTTGCGCATCAGTGACTTCAGCCGCGCTAATGATTGCGGGAACATTAAGATAGGAGTCCGCACTCGACGCTGGGCCGATACATACTGACTCGTCCGCAAGGCGCACGTACTTGGCTTCCGCATCCGCCTCAGAATGAACAGCTACGGTTTTGATACCCATCTCCCTACATGCTCGCTGAATTCTCAGAGCGATCTCGCCGCGATTCGCAATTAAAATCTTTTCAAACATAAACGTTTTTACACCCCATTATCTAATTTCGCACACCTATACAATCTAGATCTATAAAGTCTCGTATAAGGGTTAGGCGATCACAAAAAGCGGCTGGCCATATTCAATCGGTTGTCCATTTTCAACAAGAATTTTTTTAATAACACCGGATTTCTCTGACTCAATTTCATTGAGCAGCTTCATTGCCTCGATAATACATAATGTCTCGCCCTCGGAAACCGTTTGGCCGAGCTCAACAAATGACGCAGATTCCGGGTTCGAGGCACGGTAAAACGTGCCCACCATAGGTGACTTCATCACAAATCCTTCATCCGCAGGAATCTCCTCAACAACCGCAGCGGCCACTGGCTGAACAATCGGTGCGGCGACATGAGCCATCGGCGCCTGTGTATACGACGAAATCGGCGCTTTATTCCCACTATTAATTCGAACTCTCTCCTCACCTTCTGTGATTTCGAGCTCCTCAATCCCAGACTCCTGGACAAGATCAATTAATTTTTTTAATTTTCGCAGATCCATTACAGACTTCCCTTCAGTTTTTCTAATACATAATCCAACGCAACGTCATAACCCATAGCGCCCAGCCCGCAAATCACTGCCTCAGCCTTGTCGCTAAGGTACGAATGATGACGAAAGTGTTCGCGCTTGTAGATATTCGATAAATGAACTTCAACAAAAGGGACATCAACGGCCGAGATCGCATCACGAATAGCGATGCTGGTGTGTGTGTAGGCTGCAGCATTAATAATCAAAAATTTCGCTCCAGCCGTTCGAACTTGCTGAATAAAGCTGACTAGCTCACCTTCGTAATTTGTTTGACAGCAAACTAATTTCATTGTGGCTGCTTGAGCTTTTGAAACTATTCGGGCTTCTATTGAATCGAGCGTCTCGGTACCGTATACACCGGGCTCTCGCGTGCCCAATAGATTTAGGTTTGGCCCATTCAACACAAGGATGTCGCAGGGCTCTAATGGTGCACGTTCATTTGACATATTTAAGGCCTTAAATTGGTATAAGAAAGGTTAAACGGGTCTCTACTTATTGAAAGTTAACTGCATATTCGGCGATTATACACGTATTATGATGCTTTTAATCAATAAAGGGGCCACCTAGAAGCGTCATTCTGGGGAAGGCACACGACCAAGAGAAAACAGCCATTAAAATACGAACTTTAACGACAAATAGGCGCAATTTAGCGGATTTTATCGACAAATTTTCGTACTTTAGACTCTGGGACTACGCCAGAATGCATATCGATTAAGTCCCCTGAAGGGTTTAAAAAAACCGTGAAAGGCAACCCCGATCTTTTGTTACCGAGAATTTCTGAAATACGAAGCGCGTCGCCAGACCCAATCAATACGGGGTAATTGATCTCATTATCCCTAACGAATTCACGAACGCGGTGAGCATCATCTACCGCAATCCCAATGAAAGTCACATTACGATCCTTATACTCATCCTGGAGCTGAACAAATAAAGGGATTTCCTCAAGACAAGGGGGGCACCAAGTTGCCCAAAAATTAACGATGCGATAGCTACCGTCCCAATGTGAGATCTGCCGCCAATTACCAGTAAGGTCCTGAAACTGCGCATTCTGAGCATCTTTGACTGCGCTCACGTCTAAGGCTGTGCGAGTATTGCTCATTAGGATGCCCATCACTACCGACCCAATCACGACACAAGTTATCAACAAGTGTCTCGCCCACACTGTCAATACCGCTTTATTCATTCGAGGCCGGGAAAACTAGCAAAACGTAATACATTACGGTCAGGCAAGAAACAAATACCCTCGTCTGAACATCCTTGATGCTCAGCGCTGATACTTAGTGAGTCGCTTCGCACCTCAACTTGACTGGTGTCTAGATCCAAAGTAATGAGCACCTCTCCTCTATAAATCTCTACATCACCAAAAAATTCATCGTGATGTCTTAAAGACTCAGGAAACGAAACATGACCGACGATCACCTCGGAGTCTAACGCTTGAAAAGAAAAACTACGTTTATACAAATAACAACAGGGGTGAATATCGTAAGCGAGCGCTAACTTGTTACCCTTGGATAACGTTGCGGATAACGTATAAAAGTCGCTCGCACCAGGCCCCTCAACCTCACCAGAAACAACAAACTGGGGAAAGCAGCAAAAAGCCAAGAATGCGACGACACATCGATTGGCGATCAACATTCTAATTATCTGACACATTGAGTGATGCCGGCACACCGTCCAGCACAGTAGGATACCGTAAGCGGACTTTAAGCTCCTTTTTCATCCGATCATTCAAAACCAATCGAGACTCATTGAGAAATGACCACAACATTTCGGGCAACACATCCTTCGCTTCAGACTTAGTGAGACGTCTCGGCCTTGGGAGACTAGCCCTGTCCGCAACCAAATCGAAATAATCGCCAACTTTTATCCTCGAATCATCAGTACAGTTGTATATTCGACCACCCTTACCCCGGAAAAGTGCCAGAAAAACTATCTGCGCCAGATCATCAGCGTGAATGTGGTTAGAGAAGCTATCCTCGTCAGCCCTCAAGGTCGGCAAACTCTTCATAAGCCTATTCAGCGGAAGCCGATTGGAGGCATAGATCCCAGGCACTCTTAGAATAATTGACGTACACCCTGTGCTTTGCGACCAGGCTCGAACTTGCGCTTCCGCATCGATCCGCCTTCGAGCCCGATCTGTTTGAGGATTGGCCGCACGCGTTTCACTCACGTGCTCGCCCATACAATCGCCGTAGACACCGGTCGTGCTCATATAAACAAGTCGCTGTGGTATTCTTAGGCCCGACGTAATAGATCTTAAAAAATTACGAATTCGCATGTCGGTATGTCCGGATGAATTTGGAGGCGCAAGATAAACCACGCCTTCCGACAAACCTACCAACCTCTGCAGAGTTCTCGGTTCATCAAGATCTGCACTCAACCAATTAATTGACCTTGTCCAGGAAGGGGATTCACCAGTCTTCGTTCTCGACACAACAGATAGATTAAAACGAGAGGCATAACGGGTGGCAAATCGTTTCCCGACATCTCCAAATCCGACGATCAACAGCCTATGCATATTCAATATTTATTTCAGTTACGCTCATAATATTTAGGCATTAAAATTTCTTACCAACTCAGTTTAAGGTTATCTCCACAATGGCGCATAAAGTCACGATTCAACCCAGCGGTAATACATTTACAACCGAAGAAAACGAAACCATTCTCTCTGCAGCAATGCGCTCAGGATATACGCTACCATACGGATGCAGAAATGGCGCTTGCGCAGCATGTAAAGGTAAGATTATCGAGGGAACGGTTGATCACGGCAACCCGCAAAGTTCTGCCCTCGTCGATTTCGAGAAACGTGACGGGCTCACCTTATTCTGCCAAGCAACCCCTCTCAGCGATTTAGTGATTGAGGCAAGAGAGATCGAAACAACCGGAGATATTGAAGTGCGCCGGTTACCGAGTCGCGTCCAGTCAATACTTCGCGTTTCCGATGACATTGTTATCCTAAAGCTTAAACTGCCATCTAACGAACGTTTCCAGTTTTTTGCAGGACAGTACATCGATGTTCTATTACGCGGGGGGAAACGGCGCAGCTACTCGATGGGCAACCCCCCCCATGAAGCCGAATATATCGAACTGCATGTCCGAAACATGGCAAATGGTGCCTTCACAACACAAGTTTTTGAGACGCTCAAAGAGAAAGATATCCTTAGGTTTGAGGGGCCTCTCGGAACCTTTTTTCTGCGGGAAGATACCGACAAACCCATAATTTTTGTCGCTAGCGGAACTGGTTTTGCTCCGATTAAAAGTATCATTGAATATACCTTTGAACAAGGTATCGACCGGCAAATGGTTCTCTACTGGGGTGGACGAAGACCTCGAGATATCTACATGAGCGATCTGGCCAGTCAATGGCAAAAAGATCACGAGCACTTTAATTTTGTTCCTGTCGTCTCCGATGCGGAACCCGAAGACAAATGGGACGGGCGAACCGGCATGGTTCATGTCGCCGCAATGGAAGATTTTCCTGATATGGCGAACCATGAGGCGTATTCATGCGGCGTGCCCGCAATGGTAGAAGCTGCCCATAAAGACTTCACTGAGCAGTGCGATTTACCTGAGGACGCATTTTTCTCTGATGCATTTACCCCGTCGGTTGATCCAAAACCTCAAGACTAAAGTAGCATTAGGGACTTAACCACTGTTTCTGAGTCCGGCTGAAATGCCGTTAATCGTCTGAAGTATCGAACGCTTTAGCTGCTCATCATGATTGCCGCAACGGTATCGTTGCATCAATTCAATTTGCAAATGATTTAACGTATCAATATAAGGAGATCGACTCTGCAAACTTCTTGAAAGAGACGGGTTTTTCTCGAGCAAATAATTTTGATCGCTAATCTTAAGCAACCATTTCACTGAAAGCTCCCACTCTTTTTCAATCCGCCCATAAATACGATCTCTGAGATCAACATCTTGAACCAATTCAGCATACCGACGGGCAATATCAAAATCACTTTTGGCGAGCACCATGTCCATATTTGAAAGCATGACATTGAAAAATGCCCAATCTCGATACATACGCTGCAACTTCTCAATCGCATCATCACCATGACTTTCAACCCATGCTTGGACGGCTGAGCCAAAACCGTACCAACCTGGCAACATCATTCTTGCTAAAGACCACGAAAATACCCAGGGGATAGCCCTCAAATCCTCAATACGAGCAGACTTGCTCCGAGACGCGGGCCGACTTCCCACATTAAGATCAGCAATTTCTGCAATAGGTGTTGCCTGGCGAAAAAACTCAACGAAGCCAGGATCATCAAAAACCAAGGAACGGTAGGCCACAAAACTCTCTTGGGCCATTTCACGCAAAATATCTTCATATTCGGACAGCGTCGCTGACTGATTCACGTCCTGCAGAACAACCGTCGCTTGAAGCGTTGCCGCCACCAAGGTTTCTAGATTACGTCGACCAATTTCGGGATCAGAATATTTACTGGCAATCACTTCCCCCTGCTCCGTAATTCTAATCTGACCGGCTACACTTCCTGCAGGTTGAGCAAGAATCGCCTCGTAACTTGGCCCGCCGCCGCGACCAACCGTCCCACCTCTGCCATGAAATATCCTCAGTTTTACACCGTGCTTTGCAAATACCTTAACGAGCTCTTTTTCTGCATGGTAAATCTCCCAGTTAGCCGTTAAGAAGCCCCCATCTTTGTTGCTATCTGAATAGCCCAACATGACTTCCTGAACGTCATCTTTATTACGCAACAATTTTCTATAAAAAGGATCGGAGAAAAGAGCATCCATGACATCAGACGAATTTCGTAAATCTTCAATCGTTTCAAATAGTGGCACGATATTCATAGATGAATCTGGATTTTCCCCGGCACTTAGACCGCCCGACTCCTTTAAAAGCAGTGCCACCTCAAGGATGTCGCTCACATCGTTAGCTTGGGAAATCACATAATTTGCAATTGAATCCTTGCCGTAGTCTCGTTGCAGTTTGTTAGCGCCGTCTAATATCTTTAATTCCTTATGAGTCAATTCATCATAATTCAGAAAAGTTGATCTAAGCGGTCTGTTTATGCTTAATTCGCTTAGCAGCCAACTCCGCTTTTCTTTTTCATGAAGCTCGCTATAACCTAACTTATTCATTCCCCGCGCAAAAAGATCGGATACCACACTTTCATGAACCTCTGAATGCTGTCTTAGGTCTAACGAAGCCAGATGAAAACCAAAAACCTCAGCTGCCCTTAGTAGAGCTCGAATTCTTCCGCGCGCGACTAATGCACTCCTATTTTGGTAGAGCGAATCACTGACAATCTTTAGGTCAGCAGAAAACTCCTCAGGACTTAAATAAACGAGTGGCGCATTTTCAGTCGAGGTATAGGCTTTTCGGGCCTCACCAAACGTATTCTCCAATCGAGCACGTATTGCCATTAACGCGCGGCGATAGTGTTCGTCTTTTCTATGGTCAGAAATATCTATTGACCGATCTGCCAAAGCAATCAATGGACCAGTCACTTGAACACGCCAATCCGACTGAGATAGCTCACCAGTCAACGCCTCAAGCTCACGCCGATAAAACTGATACAGCACTTGACTTTGTTTACCGACGGCATATGTCATAACCTTGTCAGTGACAAAGGGGTTGCCATCCCGATCTCCACCAATCCAGCTGCCCATTTTAAAAAAGCTTGCCAAAGCTGGGGGAGGGGTCGCTTCTGTCGAAACTGAATACATACGATCTTCAATGTCACCGTATAGGCGAGGAAGTTCAATTAGAAAAGTAGACTCATAATATGAAATCGCATTGTCTATTTCGTCCTGAACGCTGAGCTTCAACTCCCGCAAGATTCGCGTCTGCCATAGCGTGAGTATTGCCCTACGGAGCAACTCGTCATTTCTGGACAATTCGACTGGCGTTAAATTCTCTCGATCTCTTTTATTCAGTAAATCGGCAATCGTTTTTTGAAGGTCTAAAATGCTTTTTCGCTGCACCTCGGTCGGATGTGCAGTGAGGACCGGGACTATTAAGCTCCTAGAAAAAAACTCTTCTAGCTCACGCAATGATAATGCTTGGATTTCAGGCATCAACATCACCGCATCCAGAGATCCGGCCTGCGGCCCCGAACGAGCGGCCTCATACGCACGGCGGCGGCGAACATGATGCTGATCTTCTGCGATATTAGATAATAATGAAAAATAACAATAAGACCTAATGACAACGCTGGTCTCAAAACTATCTAGGGATCTGAGTCTTTTAAATAACTTACGTTTAGCTCCATCGGAGCCTGTGCGTTGAAGCGACACCGATAACTGTCGAGTTTTTTCTACAAGATCAAATATTACCTGACCTTCATGGTCACGAATCGTATCTCCGAGCATATCTCCAAGGAGTCTCACATCCTTTCGAAGTGCGTGGTCCTTTCGAGATGACTCCGTCGTTTTAACGTACCTGTTCATACACCACCCATACTTAACTATCGACCTTAGCGACTTGTCGCGCCGCAAAAAACTCCAACTGTACTTTTGACTCTTCTAAACGGTTCATTCTTCGATACAGAATAGAAAGTTCATATGCCACTTCTACAGAGTTCTCCAGCGCATTGCTTGCCCTAAAATAACTCTCAGACTTCCCCCATAACTCACGCTCTCGACACAGAATTCCCAACCCAGTCAACAACCTCGGGTTACGGGGTTGCTTCTCCAGCCATTTCTCAGCTTTTTCTAGCGGTGTTACATTCTGATTATCTGATGAGCGCACATAGTGCAGCATGATCTCATCGTCCCAAGATCTACTCAAATAATCCTCTACTAAATTTTGAGCCAATCGATTCTCGTCAAAACTTAAAAAACCTTTTGACATGGCCATGACAAAACTTGCCTCACCACGAATACGCTTATTAGCTTGTTTTAATATTTCTTTAAGTGCCGATAGCGACATGTCTGGCTTGGACAGGATTCCTAAAAATGCCTCAAGCTCAATTTGATCAACTCTTTCAGAACTGAATGCGTCAAATTTTTTTGCATCTTTCAACACCAACAAGACTTGATCCCACTTTTCACCCAATCTTAATGCTGCAACTTCGGAGCGAACTGAACTCGTACTTCTTTTGTTTATTTGAGACAGTGCGGCTAACGCATCGTGATATCGAGCCTCGTCGATCAACATTAAAGATTTTGCAAGATGTACATCGTCATCATCAGCCAACTCAAGACGAGCAATAGATGCATCTCGATCGGAATAATGTCGCTCGACATGTGCAGCCCTAGCAGCCACTAAGAGCGTCTCTCGAGAGACTTCATCACTATCACGAATATATTTTTGGGCTGTCTCTTATACACATCTGACGCTG